>NZ_VXKO01000010.1:0-54504 GCF_008711475.1 Francisella sp. SYW-2
ATCATTACCTAATGATTCTTCTAAACCTAAAAAGAAAAAATCCATAACTACTAAAAATATAAATATCTACGATATCTATATTTTACAAAAGTTCATAAGTTTAATGAAAGATTAAATCAACAGTCTTAATATTTGTCTAATATTATTAGCTATAGAGTTTCACTACAAAAGGCCTAATTTATCGAAGCCTATATTACTCAATGCTCCATACAAAATTACTGCCACAGAATTTGATAAGTTCAAACTACGACTGTTTTCATGCATTGGAATCTTGAGCTGAGTTTGTTCAAGCATTCTTAAAACTTCGGCTGGTAAACCTCTTGTTTCTGGACCAAAAAGTAAAATATCATCACTATCAAAATCTACTTGATGATAGTACTGCTTCGCTTTTGTTGTGCACGCCCAAATCTTATTTTCTTTATTTTTCTGATAAAACTCATCAAAATTTTTATAAATCTTAAGATCTGCAAATTCATGATAGTCAAGACCAGCTCTTCTAAGTTGCTTATCTTCTAACTTAAACCCTAATGGCTCAATCAGGTGTAATTTAGCACCTACATTTGCACATAATCTAATTATATTGCCAGTGTTGGGTGGAATTTCAGGTTCATATAATGCAATATTTATCATTTTTATATATCTATATCATTGTTTAAAAAATTATTGAATTCTTCTTGCTTAGCTTTTTTTGCTGCTTTTTTATTTAAATGATATTTTTCTGCTCGTGCTATAAAATCCTTGTTCATGATTTTTTTCAGATACTCAGGATCAAGCAAGAATGGTTTATTAGGTGTTTTTTGTCTTTTCATAGCTTCTGGAATTCTAACAGAATATAAGACCAAGATGTCATCATCATTTTCTATAACTACTAAATTAGCTTCAAGGTTATACTGTTGATTAACTAAATGATACTCCTTATGGTTATCAATATCTATCTGCTTCACAGGCCTAACTTCATAGTTTATCTTCACAGCTTTTTTAATAGATTTTTTATTTGTTTCCTTCATATACTTTAAAAGCTTTTGCTTATACTTTAAGATCTTATTCTCAGCGGTTATCATCTTAGGTAGCACATTATCAAGGAAGTATTTTGTTTCATCTTCATCTAATGCAAAGCATGTTCCAGACTCTTCAGATTTGTAGAAACAGCCTTTAGTATCAACAAACATATATAAATTTTGAGTTTTATCATAGTATATATGATATTCACTTAAAGACTTCGGATGACCTAAATAAACGAACTCGTCACTGGACATCGTTGAACACGAGTACAAAGCTAGACCCAGAATTACTATAAAAATCAAACTAATCTTTTTTTTCATTATCAAATAGATCCAGAAAAGACTTATAAATTAAATTTTATAGAATTTTTTAAAATATTTATAGTACTAAAAATAAGTTATTGAATTAAGTGAAGCCTATTAGGAATAGCTACTATTACTTTTTACCCTTATTAGGATTATGTCTATATAACACCAGGATATTCCCTATAATTTGCACAATCTCAGATTTTGTAGCTTTAACAATCTCCGCTGCAATTTCTTGCTTTTCTTCTTTCGGTAAACGTCCTGCCTTTACTTTAATTAACTCATGTGATGCTAGAGCCAAATCTATTTCTAACATTACATTCTCAGTAAGCCCCTTTTCCCCCATTAGGACAACGGGCTTTAATGAGTGTGCTTGAGCTTTTAATTTTTGTTGTTGTTTAACATCCATTTTATTTCACCTATTTTATAATTTCTAATATTAAATTTTCTATAACCAATTCTTTATCAACATTCTTGAAGTTTGCAAAATAACCTTTTGCTTCCAATGATTTATAATAAAGCTTATATATATAATCATCTGTAAACTTAGCTGAGAGGTATTTTATAACTGCCAATTTATCGTAATTAGCAATACTAGCTTGCTCATCGAGATTATAATTATAAGCATCAATTATTACACTCGTTAACCAATATAAAACATCTCTAAAATGTGGATTAACCTCTTTCAAAAACACATTAAGGTTTGTTTGCTTAACCAAAACCTTCATTAGATTATTTCTAAGAGTCCAAAAATGTTGTTCAAGCTTGATTTTAGCTACAATATTCACATCATCACGAGCCATCAACAATGATTTCTCAACTGCTTCTTGAGACATATCAAATGTATACTTTAAATAGTTATATTTATCTTTTTGGCTAAATTTAATGTCATAAACTAAAGATCTACTTTTAACTGTAGGCAAAATATCAGTATAATTTTTGGTAAACATCAAAAAGAATGTGTCTATTGAAGGCTCTTCTAATGTTTTTAATAAAGCATTAGCTGCAGACTCATTTAAGAAATCAAGTTCTTCAATTATAATTATTTTACATAAATTATTATGCGCAGTTAATTCACAGTTTTTGGTTATCTTTTTTATTTCTGAAACTTTAATTTCATCATTCTCTATAGCAGCTATACTTATATAAGGAGATTCTTTATAGTCTACAACCTTCTGACCCAACAATAGCTGGCACAAGGAACTTACAAAACCATCTAGTAACACAGCATCTTTAACTCTAAAAATAAAAGCATGATGAAGCATTTTCTTAGTTTTTTGTTCAAAAAAACTATCAAGAAGTTGTTGATGAATATCTAAAGATAACACTTTCGTCCTATATTATTTTACGTGCATACAAAAAACTTGTAATAGTTTTTTTAATCATAGCAAGCTTAGATTTTATTAGTCCTTTATCCTTTTTCCTAACATAACTGACTTCATAAACAGAATAATGATTGTTTAATAACTCAATCAAATAGTCATCATAAGTTCTAATCTCATCAACTAGTCCTAAACCTAAAGCATCTTTACCAAACCAATACTCTCCAGTAGCTACTTCGTGTATATTCAAACTCGGACGATATGCCAAGATATGCTTTTTAAATAGTTCGTGAATATTTTCCAAATCTTGTTTAAATTTCTTACGCCCTTCCTCTGTATTTTCACCAACAGTTGTAAGCGTACGTTTGAACTCACCTGATGTGTGCATTTCAACATTGATACCATTTTTCTCAAGTAACTCTCTGACATTAGGAACTGTCCCAACAACACCGATTGAGCCCACTATTGCAAAAGGTGCAGCAATAATCTTATTAGCAATAGCTGACATCATATAGCCACCACTAGCAGCAACTTGATCAATACAAACTGTCAAAGTTATTCCTGCTTGTCTAATCCGCTCCAACTGAGCCGCAGCAAAACCATAGCCATTAACAACACCACCAGGGCTGTCAATTCTTACCACAACCTCATCTTCAGGTTTCGCAACTGCTAAAATTGCTGTTACTTCGTTACGTAAATTTTCAACCTGAGATGCGTGAACATCTCCCTTAAAACTGATAACAAACTTTCTTTGTTCTGGCTTTTCTTGCTTATCAACTTTCTTCTGCTCTTTAACAAACTTTTTATATTCTTTTTTATCAAGAATAGTTCCTAAAATCTGCTCTTTAGTAGATCTATACTCATCGCCTATTTTATTTATCTCAAGCTTGCCTTTAGCTAACTTTGCAGCTTCTTGCTTTGCCTTGGCAAGTAAAGAAAAAAAGCTACCTACAACAAAAACAATAGCTATTACAACCAAGATTGTACTCAAAACAAAAAATACAAAATCTATAAAACCTTGATACCACATAATTATTATATCCTATCGATGAGCTCTTAGAGTCTTTAGCAAAGACTCTCCAGCTCCACCTTTTAAATTGGCTTTTTTGACAGAATCTCTTGCAAAAACACGCTTCTTATAATTAAAAATTGACCCATACTCTTCATCAATTACAAAACCTTCTGCTTCTAAACAAATAATTAAAGCAGCTATGTAACAATCAGCAAGTGTAAAACCTGAGGATATGAAATAGTCAGAGTCCGAAAAAGCTTTTTCCATAGCTAATAAACTCTCTTTAAGATCTTTAAAAATTGCTTTCAACTTAGCTTTATTTTCTTTATTTTTTCTAATTTCATCAAGTACTGGATACCACTCATTGTCAATTTTGTCCAAAGAAAGGCGTATCTTAATACGATCATTAACAACACTTGGCAGTAGACTTGGAGCCGGAAATCTTTCATCTATGTATATTAATAATGCTTTTCTATTATTTATACTATAGTCTTTCTCCATTAAAACAGGAAAAATACCATTTGGAGAAATTTTTTTCACAACTTTTGGTTCCAAATCTCCTGCCTCAACAATATCCATTGCCATTTTCTTTTCTGATAGAGCTATTCTTGCTCTCAAAGAATATGGACAATATTTAGTAGTATATAATGTAACTTTCATCAAATATGCCTTTTTATGGATTAAAACAATTACTCTTGTTTGCTATAATTGTCAGATAATAAAAACTAGTATGAAATTTTACCATATTTGTGGATAACTACAACATAGACAAGCAAGGCTTTTTATTAGACTTTGACAGTTGGGATGTCAATTTTTGCGCTAAAATGGCTAATGATGAAAACATATCATTAACAGATGAGCATATGCTAGTCATCAACTTCTTACGTGACTTTTATCAACAAAATAAGAAATCTCCAGCTATAAGAGAACTTGTAAAGGCCCTAAAAGAAAAATATGGAGAAAAAATAGGCAATAGTTTGTACTTACAAATACTATTTCCTGTATCGCCTGCTGTACAAGCTGCAAAACTAGCAGGACTTCCAAAACCTAAAAGATGTATTTAAATATTCAAAGGAGTGAATAATGACAAAAATTTTATGCAAAAAATATAATGAAGAACTAGATGCTATCCCATTTCAACCACTACCTGGTGAACTTGGTAAAAAAATACATGCTGAGATTTCAAATAAAGCATGGCAGGCTTGGTTAGCTCATCAAACAATTTTGATCAACGAATATCGTTTAAACTTAATGGATTCAAAAGCTAAGGAATTTCTCAAAGACGAAATGCAAAAATTCTTATTTGAAAATAAAGAGGATAAACCAGAACAATTTAGCGAAATTTAAAACATTTCTCTTCAAAAGAAAATATTATTAATTGTTATAACTATTTTCTTACTTTCTTATATATATATTTTGGATTGATAGTATCCGCCAAGAGTTTGTTTTCAAAGTCAACCCTTACTAGAATACCAAGTGTAAAGCACATAATAAGTAAACTACTACCGCCGTAGCTTATAAGCGGTAAAGTAAGACCCTTTGTTGGTAACAAGCCGGTATTAACACCAATATTAACAAAAACCTGAAAACCAATCCAAAAACTTATCCCATAAGATAGAAATGCTTGATAATATCTTTTTAGCTCAAAAGCCATTTTTGCAATATTCATAGCCCTAAATACTATAAATAAATATACTATGAGTAAAATCATCAACCCTATAACACCTATCTCTTCAGCTATCACAGATGTTATAAAATCGGTATGTGCTTCAGGTAAGAAAAATTGCTTTTGAACTCCATTACCTAATCCGTCACCAAACCAACCACCTCGACCAAAGCCTATAAGAGCCTGCACAAGCTGATAACCTGAACCATTCGCGTTTTCCCACGGATGAAGAAATCCTGTAATCCTATGCATTCGATATGGCGATATAATCACAAGCATAGTCGCCATGATAAGCATCGCTCCTATAAGTAGACCATACCAACGCACCTTATTACCAGACACAAACAACATTCCCATAACACATATTGAAATAACTACAGTTGATCCAAAATCAGGCTGCATAAGCAACAAAACCGCAATACATCCTAGTAATGTAATAGGCGTAAGAATACCTTCTTTAAAATTAGTCATTTTAGGTAAATTTTCGGCTATATACCCAGAGAAAAAGATAATTGCTAAAAGCTTAGCTAACTCAGCAACTTGGATATTTATAATAATAAGAGGTATCCAACGTCTAGCCCCATTTACACTTTTACCTACACCTGGAACCAAAACAGCTACTAATACTATAAGCATTATAAAGAAAAAAGCATTATAGTTTTTCTCATAATTCTTAGTAGGTACCAACAGTGCCAATAAGAAAAGAAATATTGCAATAACTGCAAAAAATCCTTGTCTAATAGAATAAAAATATGGATTATTGTAATCATCTAACGCAACAACCATAGAAGCAGATGTAACCATTACCCAACCAAAAATTAGCAAACCTAACATTACAAAAACTATTGAAATATCTATTTCTAGCTTTGCTCTAACACGCTCTTTTTTTGTATTTTGACCACTTAATAAAAGCTTTAATCTATATAGCACTACATTTTCCCATTTTTTTATTTTAGCTTAGCAACTAATCTTTCGAATACATCACCACGCTCCGCATATCCACTAAACTCATCAAAGCTTGCACACGCTGGTGATAGAAGAATAGTATCACCATCCCGAGCTTTTTGATTAGCTGAGTCAAATGCATCTTTCATATCATTACAAATCTGATACTGGCATAGATCTTTGATATAATTCTCTATATATTCCTTGTCTTGACCATATACACAAATGTATTTAACATACTTGTCTAAAGATTTTTTCATTAGATTAAAATCACCCCCTTTAGCAACACCGCCTAATAACAATATAATATTCTTCGAATTAGTAATACTATTTAGTGCAGCTATAGTAGCTCCAACATTTGTACCTTTTGAGTCGTTGATATAAGTAATACCGTTTGTTTTTTTGACAACTTCGCAACGATGCTTAAGCCCCTTAAACTTTTTAACTGAATTTACTACCTTAAATGCATCTATACCAAATCTATCAAAAATATTGAGAACAACTATAATATTCTCTAAATTGTGTTCTCCGAAAAGATTTGTCTCATCTATATCTAACAACTTAGTCGCATTTTTATAGATAGAGCCTCTTACTATCTGATATTCACCGGCATACTTAAGACCATTGTTATGCACATCATAAACAAAAAAATCTTTACTAAATTTTGCTAAATTTAGCTTCGACTGTTTATATTCTTCATAGTTGTTATATCTATCTAAGTGATCAGGTGATACATTAATCACACACCCTAAATCGAACTCTACACTATTAAACAAATCTATTTGAAAACTCGAAACCTCAACCACACAGTAATCAAATCTCTCACCAATCTTATTGAGGGGTGGCGTACCAATATTACCAACAAGGATACTTTTATAGCCTAAGTCTCTTAAAACAAAATCAAGCATTGTGACGATAGTACTTTTCCCATTCGATCCTGTAACAGCTATCATTTTTGCCTTAGTGTTTCTAATTGATTGATAAAACAGATCAATATCACTAACTATTTTTTGTTTAAATTTAGATAAAACTCTATACGGCGACTTATTAAGTGGAATACCTGGACTTACAGTTATTAAATCATATTGTTCTAAATCACAATTTATAAAATCATTATCGTTCTGTGAGATATCAACTGAAAGATCAATAAAGTTAGCTAAAAAATCGCAAACAGACCTACCTGTAGAGCCATAACCAACCATAAGTAGTTTAGATATTTTTTTATCATCAAAATAGAAATTGAACATTACCTAACCTTAATAGCTATCAAACCGATTAAGAAAAGTATCAAAGAGAATATCCAAAAACGTATTACAACTTTTGTCTCAGGCCAGCCCATTAGTTCAAAATGGTGGTGGATAGGTGCCATTTTAAAAATTCTTTTACCATTTCTAAGCTTATATGATCCTACTTGCAACATCACAGATAATGCTTCTATAACGAATAACAAACCCATAATAAAAAATATCAATTCTTGGCGAATCATCACAGCAATCACACCCAAAACAGCGCCTAACGTCAATGAGCCTACATCACCCATGAAGACCTCTGCTGGGTGCGAATTAAACCATAAAAATGCTAAGCCCGACCCACATAAAGCCGCACAAAAAACTGCCACCTCAACAAGTCCTTTATTGTCGATGTACGGGAAAAGTAAATAGTTAGCTAATATACTATTTGTTTCAATATAAGCATAAATACCTAATCCTGCAGCAACAAGAACTACAGGAACTATCGCTAAACCATCTAATCCATCAGTTAAATTTACAGCATTACTACTTCCATTAATAATGAAAAAGGTCAATACCACAAACAGAAAGATCCCCATAGGAATATATAGGTTCTTAGAAAAAGGTATTGAAAGACTCATTTGTCCATTTTTAGACAAAAGATAAAACAAAACTATAGCCAATATAACTGAGAAAACAGATTGTAAAGCAAATTTGTGCTTAGCCCTTAGTCCCTTTGGATGCTTAAGAACTAGTTTTAAGTAGTCATCAAAAAAACCAATAGCTCCAAAGAAGATAACTACTAAAATTAAAATCCATAGATATATGCTAGACAAATTCCCCCAAAGTAAAGCCGATATAATAACAGAAGAAAGAATTAAAACTCCACCCATAGTTGGTGTATTTCTCTTAGAAAAATGACTTTGTGGTCCATCATCTCTTACAACTTGGCCAATTTGCATTTTCTGCAACCATCTAATCATTGGCCTACCGAGAAAAAGCGTTATTAACAATGAAGTTATGGAAATCATTATAATTCTTACAGATACATAACTGCTAAAAACTTCTAGACCTTTATAGTAATGACTTAACCAATTAAAAAGATAAATTAACATATAATAAAAAATTTCAGTGTATTGGCGCTATTATAATCGATATATTATGTTTTTTATAGAGAGAAAATTAGTATCTATATACTTGGTTCAAATTTCTTGTATTTAAGAGCGAAATCATCATCTTCAAACTGCTCATAATTTTTGATAAAACTCTTAATTAGAGATTTATATTGTTTCTTGTATGAAGATTGATCTTCCCATATATTTTTTAAATGCATAACTTCATCATTATCATAAATAGAAGTCAAAGCTTTAAAGTTAAAATACTTTTGTCGTTCAAACTTAAAACTGACATTTTCTGGCTCCGTCAAAAGATAGTTTACAATCATTTTTGTTTCTTCGACAGGCACTCGTCTACCAGTTTTATAATCACCATCAATCCAACCAACATTAATCATATATATTTTAGCATCACTATGCTTCAAACGTTGACGTAGGATATTGGCATAACGAGTTGGCTTAAGTAATAAAAATGGTTGCGCATAACAACAAGAAAATTCTGGCTTAGGTTCAGTAACTCCAGCCTCAATGCCTGTAGAGGTACATGTATAACCTGATAAGAAATAATAAATTGCCTGACCTTTACTTAGTTTAGCTACTCGAGGCAGAACTCCTTTGGCATCTTTTACAAGAAAAATTATTTTACTTGGATCATTTGTATTTACTATATTTTCAAAATTTTCTCTCGGGAAAGTTACGTATGTGTTACTTTGTGACTTTGATTTCTCTCCAAAAATAATATTTTGACTGTCATCAAAATTAGGATTTTCAATTAATAAGTTACCTTGAAGAGCTTTCTTTATACGTCCATCATTTTTCTTAAAACTTGCTGATTTGATAGTTAAGCCAGACTCTAAACTATATATTCCTCGCATTTCAGTCCATGCTATAGCTTCATTAGCTACTAGTTTTTTATTATTATCTAGTGCCAAAGTTGTCTTACCACTCCCTGATAATCCAAAAAACATAGAGCTATTAGCTTCGTCATCAACACCAACTGCACAATAAAAAACACCAATATTATTCAAGGACAAATAATAACTCATAACAGATAACAAAACCTTGTTAATCTCTGCCAAATACAACGTCCCAACAAGTATGCTTTCACGTTGTTTCAGATTTGTAGCGATAATTTTAGGTGAGTTTAAACCTATCTCAACATAATCACTAATCTCTGTCTCTGGAGAGTGCATAATTACCCATTGAGTCTCAAACTCATCTAATTGTTGCTGATTAGGAGCTATTGATATTAACTTAAAGAAATATGCTGCAGATGCTTGAGTTGTTATCAAACGAACAGCAATTGTATTTTTTTCATCATGGTTGTAATAACCTTCTACAACAAAAATGTCTTTCGTTGAAACATCCTCGTGAAACTTCTGTTTTATTAACTTCCAACTTTTTCTTTTTAATCTTTTATTATCAGATCCATTCTCGTTCCACCATATATTCTTTTTAGCATACTTGGTCTCAACGATATACTTATCATCAGGAAGTCTGCCCTTAACATCTCCACTGTCAACGACTAGAGTTTTGCCTTCGCAGCCAACAAAACCACTATTCTCTTTGGCATGTTGAGCTAATTCATCTAGTGATAAATTTCTGTGTACTTCCTTGATTGTATATAAGTATTTATTATCGTCTATGGTTGAAGGATCCATAATGAAAGTTCCTATGTTGCGAAGCATTTAGATTTTAACTGCAAATTATATCCAGTATATACTTTTTTTTCAAAAAAATATGTTATTGTTTTTGTAATAAAGTAAACTATTACTTAAATTTACTAAGTAAATAATTTCTTTGACAAAATGAATAATGAAACTAAAGCAAATAAAACTAATTTTATCAAAAATATAATCAAAAAAGATATTGGAACAAAGAGAGTCTCTAGTGTTCTAACACGCTTTCCTCCTGAGCCAAATGGTTATCTTCATATTGGACATGCAAAATCTATATGCTTGAACTTCGGTGTAGCTAAGGAGTTTGAAGGTAAATGTAACCTAAGATTTGATGACACTAATCCTGATAAAGAAGATATTGAATATATTAATGCAATAAGAGATGATGTAGAGTGGCTAGGTTTCAAATGGCAAAATGAGCCTCGTTTCGCTTCAGAATACTTCGATAGAATGTATGAATTAGCTGTGCTACTCATAAAAAAAGGTAAAGCATATATCTGCGACCTATCAGCAGAAGAAGTACGTGAATATCGAGGCACACTAAAAGAAGCTGGTAAAAATAGTCCATATAGAGAACGTAGTGTAGATGAGAATCTCAAGCTTTTTGAAGCAATGAAAAATGGTGAGTTTGCTGAAGGAAGTAAAACACTACGTGCTAAGATAGATATGGCTTCTGGTAATATCAATCTTAGAGACCCTGCTCTATATAGAATAAAATTCTCACACCATCCAAAAACTGGAAATAAATGGTGTATATATCCAATGTATGCGTTTGCTCACCCACTGGAAGATGCCATAGAAGGTATTACTCACTCTCTGTGTACTTTAGAGTTTCAAGATCAAAGACCTTTTTATGACTGGGTTATCGAAGAAACTGAATTTCAACAAAGGCCTCAGCAAATAGAATTTTCAAGGCTAAACTTAAACTACACTATAACAAGTAAGAGAAAACTAAAATATCTTGTAGATAGCAATCTTGTCAATGATTGGGATGATCCACGTATGCCAACAATCAAAGGTTTTAGACGCAGAGGTTATACTCCAGAATCTATCCGTAATTTTTGTGACATGATAGGGATATCTAAGCAAGATTCAATAATAGATATATCTGTTTTAGAAGAATCTATTAGAAATGACCTTAACAAAAATGCTCTAAGAAAAAATGCAGTTTTAGATCCTATAAAAGTGAGCATCCAAGACATGCCTCTTCATGAGTTAAATGTACCAAACCATCCACAAGACCCTGAGTTTGGTCGTCGAGATATAACTATATCTTCTGATATTTATATCGAAAGAGAAGACTTTGTCTTTGAACTAGAAAAAGGTATGAAAAAACTTAGTCCAAACGGTAGGGTACGACTTCTAAATGCTTATGTAATTGAATGTAAGGAAGTTGTAACTAATGATGAAGGTAAAGTTACAGAACTAGTATGTTCTTATTTACCCGAAACTTTAGGCGGTAAAAAACCTGATGATGGTGTAAAACCAAATGGTATTGTTCACTGGGTTGATGCCAACAATTGTATTGATGCTGAAGTCAGAGTATATGACAGACTATTTAATCACGAGAACCCTGCAAGCTTCGATAACGTTGAAGATGTACTAAACCCTGATTCTCTAAAGATCATTAAAAATGCTAAAGTAGAAAAATCTCTAGAAAATATAAGACCTGAGCAACACTTTCAATTTAACAGAATTGGCTACTTCATATCTGACTCAAAAGATTGTAGTCATGAAAATTTAGTATTTAACAGAACTGTTACTCTTAGAAATACTTGGGAAACTAAATAAACTTAAACTATTTCTTCTTAAACCATGCTATGTAGCGTTCCTATTAACATACTTTCTAACCAAAACAATAAACAAAGAAGTTAATACAGCAATTACAACAAAAGTATCTAATGCATCTGAAATATTTGCTTTAGCAAGAACTACATTATTCTCTGGAACATAGAAATAGCTAGATAAGAGTCCACCTAACTTACCTCCAATGCCTAATGTAATAAGCCATATCCCCATATATAAAGCAACAAAACCTTTAGGTGCAATTTTAGTCACCAATGATAAACCTATCGCAGAAATACATAACTCAGATATTCCTATGAAAAAATAGCCAATAATAAATGCAAATGGAGATACTTTATCTACTCCTGGAGTAGCATAGATAAAAATTTCTATTATAAGAAAACTTAAAATCATTATCACAAATGCCATATTAAACTTATCTATATCATTAGTCATAAGGTTTCTACGACCGAGATATATCCAGAGTTTACCCATAACAACCGCAAATAACAAAATTGTTACCGAAACCACACTTAATATCTGACTAGAATTCAATAAGTATTGTTTAACCGTATACTCAGTAAATAGTAGTAAGCTTATAAACATCTGGAAATATAAAGCCCAGTAAATAATAGATAATCCGAAGAATATCATTGCTACAAAGACCTTGGTAAAACTACTCTTACGAACAGATATAAATAAGATAATTAGAGAAACGAATAAAGATCCTAATACAGAAAAGTTTGCAACTTCAGGAAACTGAAATATAAAAAATAACAAAGTTATATATACAAATAAAATTACAGTAACTTTTAAAATAACTGTCAAATTAATTGTGACATCTAGTAAATGTTTATCTATTATTTTATAGCCTACTGATAATAAAATAAGCATTCCAAAACTTACCACTAAACTACTGTAGAATGCTGCATCATAACCAAAATGATCTTTAAGAGACATCGCTAAGACTAATCCTAAAAAACCACCCAGATTAATCCCCATATAAAACACATTAAAACCAAAATCCCTTCTAGTATGATCGTAAGATGAACGATCATAAAATCTTCCAATAAATGCCGCCATATTAGATTTTATTAAGCCGCTACTTATACATACCAAACTTAATCCTAGATATAGTGCAGTCTGACTTACTGTCGATGCTAAAAGAAAGAATCCTACTAACATAAGAAAGGAACCGAGTAACCCTGACCTATAATAACCCAACAAACTTTCTGCAATATAGCCACCAACAATAGCTGAAATATAAATCATAGCCAATGTTGTTCCCACTAGTGAGGCAGAAACCTCTTGAGAGATATTAAATTTTTCAATAAGAAAAAATATTAATAATGATTGAACCACATAATAACCATACCTTTCAGCAAACTCTGCCAAAGCGGTCAATGTTAAAACTTTTTTTTCTTCTGCAGCGTCATGAATATCGCGCTTATAAGTCCTCATGAAGTATTTGTTTTAAAATTAGCTATAATACAATGATAGCATATCGAGTATCATTAAGTTAAAATTAGAAATCAAAATATGAGTAAATTAAGACTATAAAAGCTACTCTAGCTCTAAAAGCTCTTCCCATAAAAGATACTTACCTTCAAGATCAATATTTAAAGTATCAAGTTTTTGCTGAATTTCATTTTGCTGTGTTTGTGACTTTTGATAAAAATCCAACTCTCCCATTTCCTGTTGAATCAAAGCAATATTCGCTTCTAGTTTTTCTATTTGACTTGGTAAATTACGTAACTGTTTTTTTTGCTCATAAGTTAATTTATTTTTTGACTGTAGAGCTTTGTTTGTCTCTTTGACTGGCTGCACAAGTTGCTTTCGTTGTGCTACCCAACTATCATAGCCACCAATATATTCTTGCAAATTACCATTCTCAAAAACTATAGTACTAGTTGCAACATTATTTATAAACTCTCTATCATGACTGACAATAATTACAGTTCCTTGATAGCTTATAAGCATTTCTTCAAGAATCTCTAAAGTTTCAATATCTAAATCATTGGTTGGCTCATCAAGTATAATAACATTACTAGGCTTTGATAAAATCTTAGCTAACAACAATCTATTTT
The DNA here is from genome assembly GCF_008711475.1 of Francisella sp. SYW-2. Taxonomy (NCBI): domain Bacteria; kingdom Pseudomonadati; phylum Pseudomonadota; class Gammaproteobacteria; order Thiotrichales; family Francisellaceae; genus Francisella; species Francisella sp. SYW-2. Next base: position 14,148 of record NZ_VXKO01000010.1, read on the forward strand.
TTTCGCCGCCTGATAAGTGTGTAATAGGAGAGTGTAATCTCTCTGGAGTAAACAAAAACTTTTGTAAATAGGTAATTACGTGAGTTTCCTTACCATCTATATTAATAAAATCAGAACCTTCTTTAACGTTGTCAATTATACTCAAAGACTCATCTAGCTGATCTCTTAACTGATCAAAATATGCAATTTTAATATTATCAGCTAAAGTTACTGTACCTTGCGTAGGTTTATCCAATCCGAGCAGCGAATTTAACAGGGTTGTTTTACCACAACCATTTTGACCAATAATTGCAATCTTATCACCCTTTTGAATTTCAGTGGAGAAATCTTTAAATAAAAAGTCACCTTCATACTCAAAGCCAATATTGTCAGCTTGAATAACCTTTTTGGAAGATTTATTGGCTTGAGCCACTTTGATATCAGCCTTTCCAATACTTTCTCTACGCTGTTGTCTATCACGACGCATTTGTTCTAGTGCTCTAACACGCCCTTCATTTCTGGTACGTCTTGCTTTGATACCTTGACGAATCCAAGCCTCTTCTTGAGCTAACTTTTTATCAAACTCGCTATTTGCTTTTTCTTGTGCATCTAGAATCTGCTCTTTCTTTTCAAGAAACCTCGTATAGTTACCATCAAATGAATATAAATGTCCCCTATCAAGTTCTATAATACTTTTAGCAACATTATTTAGAAACTTCCTGTCATGCGTAATAAAAAGTATCGCACCAGTAAAGCTTGCTAAGAATTCTTCAAGCCAGCTGATTGAGTCAATATCCAAATGGTTTGTTGGCTCATCTAATAAAAGTAAGTCTGGTTTTTTTATCAAAGCTCTTGCTAGAATAACTCTTCTTTTCATCCCCCCAGATAGATCTTTAAAAGAGGCTGCTGAATCAAGATTAAGTTTAGAGGCCAAAACTTCAACATCATTTAAGTATGACCATCCATGCTTTTCATCAATATAGCTATGTAAATTTTCAAGTTTAGTAGATTCAGGATCTAACACTAAAGTCTGCTGATATGCTATCAGATGCTCACCGAGCTCTCCTAAACCTTGTAATATGACTTCTGAAACACTTCCTCTGATATCACTAGGAACTTCTTGTATCATACTAGCAACAATAGCATTATTATGAACTATTATCTCACCACCATCTGGAATAACATTACCTTCAATAATTTTAAGCAGTGATGATTTGCCTGTACCATTTCGTCCAATTAAACAGATTCTTTGTCCTTTTGTAACTTCTAAATTAACCTTATCAAGGACTATTTGAGTGCCGAAGTTTAAACTTACATTTTTAAGAGAGATTAGCTGCATTTAAGAAAAATAATCAAATTTAATTAATGCTGATTATTGTACCCTTTCACGCAAGATTTTGATAGAAAAGACAAAGATAATAGCAGCAATAAAATACATAAAGCCAGCAAATGTAATAGGTGAACTTGGCGATATTGAGGATAAGTGTCCCATCATAATATCATTTAAAAACCATGCAAGACCAAAACCAGCTCCAGCTGCTCCCATTGCTTTACCTTGCTCTTTGTCAGACACAGCTGCTGAGATCATTGAAAGAAGTGCTGTATAGCATATAAGCTGAGATGCAGATAAAACTATTGTTAAAACCCACTGTGCCACTTCATTAAATATAATTGATACTAAAATAAATCCAATACCACAAATAACAGCAGCTCTCACAAAAGCTACTTGATTTGATACTTTTGCAAAAATTTTGGGCTGTATCAAAATACTCGCTAATGCTGTAGCTAACCCCATCACTGCATAAAATGCTCCTGTCATAGAAACATTATAACCATATGTTAGGTTTAAGAATAGAGCTACTCCCTGCGCATAAAACCCCCAAGCACACTGAATAAGAAGATATACAACTCCAACTAATCTCACACGTTTATCTGATAGTAGAAAAGATATAGTTTTATAGATCGTACCCAGCTGAATAACCAAACCTGGATTTTTTGGTAGATCTCTCTTCATGATAATAACTATAAATGTGATATTTACTAATGCTAAGACAGCAGCAAATACAAATGGTATTGTATGGCTTACTTCCATCACTGATACAAAACTAGTAATTACTGGACCAACAACAAAGCCTAAAGATGCCGCCATAGTTATGTAACCCAGATTTCGTGATCTATCTTCCTCCGTGGATACATCAATAACCGCAGCTTGAGCGATTTCAAAAGCTCCACCAGCTAAGCCACAAACAAATCTACTAGCTACAAATAATAAGTAATCATGTGAATATATCGCATACGCTGATAAAAGATAAGAAACACAAGTTGTTGATAAAGCCACAACTAATATTATCTTACGCCCATACTTATCAGATAGCTCACCTATTATTGGGCAACCAATCATCAGTCCTAGTGGCCAACAAGCCAAAGCTATAGAGTAATACCAATTTTGAAAATTACCACCTGGATCACCAAATGTGACACAAGATTGGCCAAAGAATAGCGAAGGCATAATTGGAAAAACAAGTCCTGCTCCCATAATATCTATAATAATTGTCGTGATAAGTATGGGAATTAAAATATTTTTAGAGTGTAAGTTCATAACTTCTATAACCTCGTAACAAGTACAAATAAAAGATTTTTTAATAAGAAAATTTAAGCGTATATACTACCGTAACAAGCTTAGTTTATCAATGTTTAGAGATTTGCAAAATATAGTTATATTCTAAAGAAAGCTTTTTCAACGCATTAAGGAACATCTTTATATAGAATATAAAACTCTCATCCTTATCGTTCAAAACTTTAACATCTTTTAATAAAGGTAAAATATGTCTTTCAAAACGCAATAACTCCTTATAACTTATGCGCTTACGTTTCTTAATATCTTCTGACACATCAGTTAATGATTTCATAATATAACTCTTAAATTCTATAAAAGCTGGCTCCTTATCAAGATCTGCAATTGTTTGAGGATCAAAAGAAAACTCTATGTATTCATACATAACGATCATATATCTGTATAGCCTACGAATATATAAACTCATCTTTTCAAACTCATGCACTTTTTTTGCAGATTTTTCATACTTCAGCTCTTTAATAAGAGTAAGGTGTTTTGCAAATTCATGAAATATACTGACTCTAAGCTTTTTATGAGAATGATTACGCTCAATAAACAGAATATCAAAAAAATCATGAATTTCTGAAATTGTTTTAATATAGCTTTCTTTAAGCCTTGTTTCTGCTCTAATTGGAAATATAAACCTATTCACAAATAATGAGATCGCTATACCCAAAGATATTTCAATAGCTCTATAGATAGCAACTTGAACACCCGGCTGTTTATTTAGAATAATAATTATAAGAGTAATTCCTGCTAATGTACCAGCATAGCTATATTTAGAAGCTCCTGCAAAGTAAACAGCTAAAAATATAAATGGTAGAATTAACACTACTTGTAAAATATGATTTTGGACTGAAGCTATAATAACCAAAGCCACTAAGGCTCCTGCAACTGTCCCCAAAAACCTCATTAGTGCCTTATCTAGAGCTCCTCCTAAGTTAGGCTGAGTAGACATCACAACTACTACTGTAATTGTCATCCATAGATACATTTGCTCTATATTAAAAAAATTTCCTAACAGAAGACCAAGTGTATAAGCAATCGCAACAGCTATTGTAGCTTTAAGAGCGTTTATCGCTGCATACTTATTACTATTTAAAAAAGCAAATTGCATTTAAATACCTTTAGTTTATAAATTAACTATTCAGCACTAGCTCTAAAAGTTAACAAATCTACCTGAAATAAATACTCCTTTGTACTGTTATCACAGGCTTCTTTGCCTTACTGCTTCATATAATGCCACACCTGTAGCAACAGAAACATTTAAGCTAGAAACTTCTCCTAACATTGGTAATTTAGCAAGAAAATCACAACTAGCCTTTGTACGCTGACGCATACCACTACCTTCTGCACCAGCAATTATTGCTACAGAATCTGCCAAATTCATCGAATATAAGCTATCATCTGCCTCGCCTGCTAAACCAATAACCCATACCCCTAATTGTTTGAGTTTTTCGATTGCTCTAGCAAGGTTAGTAACAACTACAATCTTTGTATGCTCTGCAGCACCGCAAGCAACTTTTTTGACCGTTGCATTGACTGGTGCACTATTATCTTTGGGAATAATTATAAAATCAATACCTGCCGAATGTGCACTACGTATACACGCACCAAAATTATGAGGATCTTGGACATTATCTAATATTAAAATAAAAGTATTTTTATGCTGAGGAATTAGATTTTCAATATCATTCTCAGAATATGTTTTAAAATCATTTATCTCTATGGCAAAGATATTTTGATGATTTGCATCTTTTCTGATTCGTCCAGGAAGTTGCTTAAAACTATCAATAAACGTAACTTTCAAGCCTTTTGACTCAGCTTTAGAGATAATACTTTCAATCTTTTGATTAGCATTTGACTTCTTAAATACCAATATTTCTTTTGCTTGATTAGCTTCTACTAAACTATCAACAGCATGAATACCATAAATTAAACAGCTCATTTAGTCTCCAAAAACTTAACTAACTTCTCTCTTAATCCATCAAACGAGCCATTACTCATCATCACAAGCTGGATATTCCTGTCTTGGTACTTAGTTAACAATTCACTTATACGATTAACAAAATCATCAACACTAACTATAAAATCAACATTACTACTATTTTTAAGAACTTCTTTCGCATCCCATTTTAGTAAACTATGATTATACAACAACACTCTATCAGCTTCTATAATTGACATCGGCAAATTATCTTTATTATCACCTTGACGCATTGTGTTTGAGCGAGGATCTATAAGAGCTATTAAATAAGCTTCTTTATCTTTATTACGCACAGCTTCTAAAGTTAGCTTAATAGAAGTTGGGTGATGGGCAAAATCATCATACAAAGTAACATCATTCTGACGAGATAATACTTCCAACCGTCTTTTAACTCCTCTAAAGCTTTCTAAAGCATTTTTTATCACTTCATCGGATATGTTTAGTTGTTTTGCTACAGCATAGGCACTCATAGCATTAAGAGCATTATGCTCGCCTATTAAGCTCCATGATATTTCAATATTATTTCCACTAATATCACATAATTCAAACTTTGAATAATCTGCTGTATGCTTGGTTATACTGATACCATTACTAGAATTCACTCTGACTAGCTCTGACCAGCATCCCATTGATATTATTTTTTGAACATTCTCATCTTTGTCATTATAAATAATCTTTGCTGTTGATGGCATTTTTCTGAGTAATTGATGGAATTGCCAAAATATTGCATCAATATCTTTAAAAATATCAGCGTGATCAAACTCAATATTATTAATCACAAAAATACTTGGATCATAATGAATCAATTTTGAGCGTTTATCAAAAAAAGCCGTATCATATTCATCAGCCTCGATAACAAAATATTCTGAGTCTGTATAACGTGATGAAACTCCAAAATCACTACTAACCCCTCCAACCAAAAAACTAGGATTTAAGCCAGCTTGCTCTAGTATTTTGATAGTCATTGTAGTGGTTGTAGTTTTACCATGTGTACCAGCTATTGCAATTACTTTTTTATATTTAAGAATATTTTGATATAGCCACTCTGGACCTGAGAAATAGTTTAACTTTTCTGCGAGGATTTTTTCTATTATTGGTATACCTCTTTTCATAATATTACCAATAATAATTTCATCAGGATTTGTATCTAGTTGATCACAATCAAATCCTTGTAGTATCTCTATACCTTGAGATTCAAGATAAGTACTCATTGGTGGATATACATTAAGGTCCGAACCTGTTACTTTATACCCCTTTTGTTTGGCTAATACCGCTAAAGAGCCCATAAAAGTACCGCAGATACCTAAAATATGAATATGTTTTGACATTAATTTTTTTTGAAACTAACTAGTAAAGTAGTTAAATTATATCAGCTTATTAAGTTTAAATATATTAATAGATCTTTTATCTTAAACTATAATTACTTGGTATTCCCAAAGTTATTATCTATAATTTATAACAAGTTTGAATATGTTAGGACATAATATATGTTTATAGAGTTTGCCCTTAAGAATCAGGTACTTAAATTTGGTGAATTCACCCTTAAATCAGGACGTATTAGTCCATACTTCTTCAATGCTGGATTATTTAACACAGGTGATCAACTTGCCACACTTGCTGATTATTACGCTCAATTGATTATCAAAAGCGATGTGAAGTACGATATCCTTTTTGGTCCAGCATATAAAGGAATCCCTCTAGTTGCAGCTATTTCTACTGTATTAGCGCTGAAATACAACATAGATATGCCTTACGCTTTTGATCGTAAAGAAGCAAAAGATCATGGTGAAGGTGGAGTATTTGTTGGTGCCGATATGACTAATAAAAAAGTATTACTCATAGATGATGTAATGACTGCTGGCACAGCATTTTATGAATCTTACAACAAGCTAAAAATCATCAATGCTGAAATAGCTGGTGTTGTACTATCTATAGATCGTCAAGAGAAAGCTAAAGATAGCGATATTTCAGCAACTAAGAAAATATCTCAAGATTTCAACATCCCAGTTTTAGCGGTGACAAACTTTGAAAGTATTTTTGAGTATGTCAAAGAAAACCTTGATGAAACAATAATCGAAAAATTTAAACAATACCGTCAAAAATATGGCTCATAACAAAGATATTTATCTAATTTCAGATCTTCATTTAAATGCTAACCATGCTGAGATGGCCGATCTTTTTAAAAGGTTTTTAGATAGTATTACATCTACACAAAACCAGCTTTTTATTCTTGGTGACTTTTTTGATTATTGGATCGGTGATAACCATAGAGATGACTTTTATCATAAAATCACAAATTGGCTAAAAGAAGCTTCAGATCAAGGTTTAGAAATATTTTTCATGTATGGAAATCGTGATTTCTTGATTGGCAGAAAATTTGCTAAACAAAGTGGCGTGACTCTTATTAAAGATCCGTATTATATAGATATATTTAATCAAAAAATACTCTTCTCGCACGGAGATCTATTTTGTACAGACGATAAGAGTTACCAAACTTATAGAAAATGGATTGCATATAATCCTATTCTAAGATTTATTTTTAGAAGATTACCTTTATTCATAAGAGAATATACAGCAAGAAATGTGCGAAAAGCAAGTTATGTAAAAAATCGTAAAAATCCGAATGTTGATGTAACGACCAAAGGTATCGAAAAATATCGTAACAACTGTGATATTATCATTCATGGTCATACGCACAAAATGGCTATACATATGGCGGATAACTATACTAGATATGTACTTGGCGACTGGTTCAAAGATGGTAACTATATAAAAATCTCAAATAATGGTGAAATCATTCAAGTTACTACATTAAATGGATACTAATTTAACTTCAGTGCCGAATTAAAAAAGTTACTTTTATTCAAAAGCTTTTGTGTAAACCTCACAAAGCTCATCCATAGATTTATTTATTACTACTTTATATTGTTCTTTATCTAGTAGCTTCTGTAACGCCGGAGTAGCTGGGACTTGTATGTCTAATACTGGCTCAATTACACTTTCAAACTTAGCAGGGTGAGCTGTTGCTACAATTATATAATCTTTATTTGCATCTAGCTGATTTTTAGCTACAAAGCCTGTTGCAGTATGTGGACAGACTACTTCATTATACTGACGATACACTTGCTTAATTTCTTCTATGATTTCAAAATCAGAAACACATATAGCTTTAACATTTGCTTTGAAATTCTCATAATCACCTAACAGATATAAAAGTCTTTCAAAATTACTAGGATTACCCACATCCATTGCATTTGCCAATGTCTCAACACTTGCTCTTGGGTTAAATTCTCCAGTATTTAAATAATCTATCACTGTATCATTAGCATTTAAGCTCATAGATATCTCACCGATTGGGAAGCCCATTTGTTTAGCCCAAAATGCTGCTGTGATATTACCAATATTACCAGATGGAACTATGTAGTTTGCTTTCTCTCCAGTCTGTAAATAATGCTGCCATGATGTATAAGCATAGTAAGTAGATTGCGGTAATAATCTACCAATATTAATACTATTAGATGTATTTAGTTTTGTTCTTTCTGTCCACCAAGGTGTCTTAAAAGCTTCTTTAACTAAACTTTGACAATCATCAAAAACTCCTTCAACTTCAACAGCTTGGATATTATCGCCCCAGCAAGTTATTTGTTTTTCTTGTCTTTTAGAGATTTTACCCTTAGGGAACATCACTATAACACGAATATTACCCTTACCGTGAAAAGCTGCCGCTACTGCAGAACCTGTATCGCCAGAAGTTGCTACTAAAATTGTAAATGGCTTCTCACTATCGATAGAGCTTAGACAATTTGCTAAAAATCTCGCACCAAAATCCTTAAAAGATAAAGTTGGTCCATGAAAAAGCTCTAAAACAGATGTTGTTTTATCCAAGCGCTTAACTGGCACATCAAAAGTAAAAGCATTATTACAAATCTTATCTAAAGAAGCTGCAAGCTGATCTCCTTTAAAGAACTCTCTCAAAGTATTTGCAGCAAATTCAGCATAGCTGATATCTTTGGTAAAACTCTGCCAATCAACCTTTGGAAATCTCTGAGGTACAAATAATCCTCCATCTGGAGCTAATCCAGACTGCATTGCCTCACTTAATGAAACTTTGATATTTTTATCTCTTGTACTAATAAAATTCATGTCTTACCTTTATTATTTTTTCTCTAATATATATGCACCTTTACCGCTCATAGTACTTATCCAACTATCTGACTTAAGGTTAAATTCTTTAAACTTATCTTGCATTGCTTTAGCAACAACATTCGCATCATCTTGTTTTTTTACAAGTGCAAACATTGTTGGTCCTGATCCTGATATACCACAAGCTATCGCACCTGCATCATAAGCAGCTTTCTGTACATCATAAAATCCTATGATTAATTTAGATCTTCTTGGTTCAATCAATATATCTTTTAGACTTTCACTCAACAATTCAATATCTTGTGTGTATAAAGCACTTATTGTAGCTGCTAAGCATGCACTATGTTCAACTATTGTAGATAAATCATAAGGTTCTTTCAAAAGCTCACGTGCTTTTTTTGTCTCAATTGAAAGATCTGGACAAACTATAACTACATTACAATCAACTATTGGTAAATCTATTTTTTTACATGGTTTTGAACTTTGTAATAATACCAGTCCACCAAACATACACGGAACTGCATTATCGCCGTGAAATGATCCTGATATCAAACTCTCACCATAGATAGCATAGTCAATCAAATCATCATAGCTATACGGTGTTTCAAAAAAAGCATTCATCGCGACTAGAGCAGCAACAGAAGAAGCTGCTGAACCACCCATACCAGAGCCTAGTGTTATACCTTTTTGTATATAAACATCAAAACCTATCTTGATATTTTTATCAGCCAAAAATTTTTTGATTACGGCTGTAGCGACATTTTTATTACTCTCAAAAGGTAGTTTATCTGCACCAGTAGCTCCACTAATTTGTTTGATAACCAACTCGGCATCATCTCTTTTGATAAGTTCTACAGTATCACCTACCCCATCGATAGCAAAACCTAGTAAATCATAACCAACTGTAAAATTTGCACTAGTTGCTGGAGCAAATGCCTTAGCTGATTTAATATTAGCTAATTTCATGACTACTTTTCTCTTATCACAGTTATAACATCAGCATATACACCTGCTGCTGTTACCTCAACACCAGCACCAGCACCTTGGATAACCATAGGTTGAGTATATCTATCTGTATTTATCATCACGATATTATCAGTACCTTTCACATTTGCAAAAGGACTAGATTCATCATAAGCTTGGATACCTACATTTGCAACACCATTAACGATAGATCCAACATAATGCACCCCAGCAAGAGCTTTCTTTTTGTCTGCAATCTGTTGCATTATTTGCTCATTGAATGCTGGAAGTTTTGTGAAGAACTCTTCTACACTACATTCACGCAACTCTTCCGGTACTAAATTTTCGATAACCAAGTCATTCAAGCCTATATTTAGACCTATCTCTCTAGCTAAGATCACCGTCTTTCTCGCGACATCCATACCTGATAAATCTTGTCTTGGATCAGGCTCTGTATATCCAGCATCATAAGCCATTTTAACTGCATCTGAGAAAATTACACCATTATTTAACTGAGTGAACAAATAGCTTAAAGTTCCTGAGAAAATTCCTTTTATAGTGCTAACATGATCACCGCTTTGAACCATGTTTTGTAATGTAACTATAAGAGGAAGACCAGCACAAACGTTTGTTTCATATAGAAAACTAGTGCCATTTTGCTTAGCGACTTTTCTAAGCTCTTGATAAAATTCATAGTTCCCTGAATTTGCATACTTATTAGGAGTAATCACACTGATTCCATTGTTTAAAAAATTAGCATAACTTTTCGAAACATCTTCACTTGCTGTAGCATCAATCACAATTTTTTTGGTAGCCGAAGCATGTGACATAAATTCAGCCAACTTCTCTAGATTAACTTGCTCTGTATTCTCATTAAGTAGATTATCTATATTTTCAAATAATAAATTTTCATAAGAGACACGCATTTGCTTTGAGTTAGTAGCTCCTACCAATACTAAGTTAATACCTCTTGAATACCATTTTTCATAAGTTTGTTTAATTTGCTTAATAAAAGCCTTACCAATATTACCAGCACCAATTACAGCAATTGCAATATCATCACTTACAGAATTATAGTGACGATGCATAGCTTGAACACCTCTAGCTTCATCCTCAGCTTTTACTGCAAATGTAACACTTCTCTCTGAGGATCCTTGAGCAATAGCATGTATATTAATATTTGCTAACTTAAGTGAGTTTACCAACTTTGCTAACGATCCAGTTTTAGACTTCATACCTTCACCAACTGCCGTAATCAAAGCATGATGCTTATGAACAGCAATCTCTTCAATAAGATTATTCTTTATCTCATTAGTAAACTCATGTTTTAAAGTTTCGGTTGCCCTATCAGCATTGACACTATCTATAGCGAAACATATAGAGTATTCAGAGCTCGCTTGAGATATCATCATTACAGATACACCAGCTTTCTCTAGTGCTCCAAAAACTTTGAACGATATACCAGAAACACCTATCATACCAGCACCTTGCACTCGTACTATCGCCACATCTGAGACACTTGTTAGGCCTTTAATAAGACCTTGGTCTTCATCCTTGTCAGCACTAATCTTAGTACCAACCTCATCTGGGGAATAACTACTTTTTATATAAATAGGTGTTCTCTCTAGAGCCATTGGAGCTATAGTTAAAGGATGTACAACAGATGCACCAAAATAAGCAAGCTCAAGAGCTTCTTTATACGTTAATTGTGTTAGAGGTTTTGCCTCTGGAACTACTTGTGGATTAGCACTGTATACACCAGCCACATCTGTCCAAATATATAGCTTATCCGCTTGTAATAGTTTTGCAAAAATAGCTGCTGAATAGTCGCTACAGTTCAAGCCTAATATTGTTCTCTTACCAAGCTTATTTTGAGCAATAAAACCTGTGATAACATATACATCAGCAGGATTTTCAGATTTTATAGCCTTGATTGACTCCAGACTTTGTTGCCAATTAACTGTAACAGGATAATTACTATCATTGACAATCAAACATTCTGAAGCATCTATAAAATACGCATTCTTATCTCTTGATTGCAAATATAACGTAAGAATTTTAGCTGACCATATTTCCCCAAAGCCCAAAATAAAGAATCTCAAACTATCAGCGCAGAACCCTGTAATTACTATAGTACTGAGAATATGCTTAATATCTCTTAAATCTTTAAGAATCGTTTCTCTTAGGGTATTCTCAGCGGGAACTAAATCATGAAGTATAGAACTATGATGCTCAAAAATAAAATTAAGTGTTTCGCTATAATCTTGAGACTCAATTGCTTGATCTATAGCTTTTTGTAAATTACTAGTAGTTTTTGCTGATGCAGAAACTACCACAGCCTCATCGATACAACTAATTATATTCGAAACATTTTTTATCTTCTCTGATGTAGCTAAACTACTGCCTCCAAACTTATGTACTATCATATTCTATACTCTTACTCTTAACAAATATCAAATCGATTACTTTTGTATTATACTTAACCAATAAATTTTATCACTAATAATTATAGGGGTTTTATGCTTAAAGTTGGTTTTATTGGTTGGCGTGGTATGGTTGGCTCAGTTTTGATGTCTCGCATGGTTGAATCAAATGATTTTGATGATATATTACCAACATTTTTTTCAACATCTCAAGCAGGACAACAGCCTTCAGGTTTTATGGAGAAATATGGCATACTGCAAGATGCTTACAATATCGAAGAATTAGCTAAAATGGATATACTTCTAAGCTGTCAAGGTGGTGAATATACCAAAGAAATTCACTCTAAGTTAAGAGCATATGGTTGGCAAGGTTTTTGGATAGATGCCGCATCTACATTACGTCTAGAGAATGAAAGTACCCTAGTGCTAGATCCGTTAAATCATAAGCAAATAATCAACGCTATTGATAGTGGTAAAAAAGACTTTATTGGTAGTAATTGCACTGTTAGTTTAATGTCTCTAGCAATCGCTGGACTACTTAAGGAAGACCTTGTTGAATGGGTTAACTCTAGTACTTACCAAGCGATATCAGGCTCAGGTGCTGCAGCAATGCAAGAACTTCTCCAACAAGCTGACCTTTTGAGTAAAGCTGATGATATAAATGCAGATATCCTAACAAGAGAAAAAACTCTAAGAGAACTATCTAAAGATTCTTCAAAAATCCCTCAACAAAAAACTGTAGAAACTTTGGCTTATAATCTATTGCCTTGGATAGACGTTGGTATGCCAAGTGGACAAACAAAAGAAGAGTATAAAGCCGCTACAGAACTAAACAAGATTCTAGATACCAAGAAAACAATTCCAGTTGATGGCGTATGTGTTAGAGTTCCTAGCCTAAGATCACACTCACAAGCTTTGACAATCAAACTTAGACAGAAATTAACAATTGAAGAAATTAAGCAAAAAATATCTCAAGGTAATGAGTGGGTTAAAGTTGTAGGTAATAACAAAGAAGATACTCTTAAGCATCTAACACCTCAAGCAACTTCAGGAACTCTTGATATCGCTATAGGTCGTATCAAATCATCTCTATTAGCTGATGATATATTTCATTGCTTCACGGTAGGAGATCAGCTACTATGGGGAGCTGCAGAACCACTAAGAAGAGTTTTAAATATTATTAAAAATAAAATCTAAGATAAAATATTAGAAAGTTTAGAAGATAATTATCAATCCTTTTGGACTATTCCCAAACATAACCTTTTGGCAAATCACAAGATACACCTTTTTGACTTAGCATCATAGTTTTCATATTTGTAATAGGACAACTACAATTCGCATACTCTTTTGAACCTTTTTCATATTTGCATGGTTGAGTCATACAACCTGCTACATCAATATTTTGACATTTAACTCCTTCACCTGGTTTTGCGATATCATAGTCCTTATTCATGTCAAAACCATAAGTTGAAATTAAATCAGCACCTGGGATAAAAGAGACATTATCATCTTGAGTATTTTGATTAGCTATATACTTACACACTGGAGCTTCTACTCCTTTACAATCACCACTACCATCCGGTAGACAAGTAGAAAGGTTTTTACACTTTGAACCATCTTTACCACAAACTGCTACTGTCTTATAATAAACACCTAAGTTCATAATTCCATCAATATTGACATAATTAGGACCTGTGAAAACCTTGCATCTACAATTAGCTGTTTTTCCATCTTCGCTTACTTTACATGGCATAGCTTGATTGTTTGGATTTATACCTGTTGCTTTTGGAGAACCTGAGTAGTGACAATTTGCATAAGTAGCTTTTGCACAATATAGTTGTTTAGTTGCACTAGTTGCTCCACCACCAGACCAAGCTGAGCCATATTCAGTAGGCTTACATAAGGTCGGATAAAAAGGCATATTACTACAGTTATCGCCACAAAATGGTCTTACAGAATCACAAAGTGCATTTGACCCCATTAGTGGATACTTTATGATATCTTTACCAAAAGATACACTTACAAGTAATACAAAAACTAATATGACAAAAAATCTTTTCATAATGTCCCTTATAAGTTTTCCTTAACAAATTTGACAACTTCTTCCATCTTAAAGCTTCTAGCTCCTTTGACAGTAAATTTAGTATTTTGAGATTTATACCCATCAAGTACTTTTAATAGATCATTATTTAACTGTTGTTTATCATCATAATATTTAACATTTGAACCTTTATACTCTTCTAAAACAAACTTTATTAAATTTTTTTCGCCAAATAAAAATATATTATCCAAGCCAGCCTTATTGAGCCATTGTCCCATTTTACGATGATAATTCTCGCCCTCATCACCTAATTCTCTCATTGAAGTAATTGCTATAACTTTTTTACCATCAAATTCAGCTAAATCTGCTATAGCAGCTTGGACAGCACCAGCACTAGCATTATATGTATCGTCTACAAGAGTTAACTTATCATTTAGTTTTTCGGTTGAGAATCTGCCTTTATAGTTTTTGATATTTTGCGTATTTTGTAAGAAATCATTAGGTTCTAGTCCTGCAGCAACCACACTAGCTATCGCAAGCATACTATTAGACAAATTATGTTTACCTATGTTTGGTAACTGATAGCTATATTCTTTGTCAAAGATTCTAATCCTAACATCGTATAACTCTGGTGTAACCTGATAATCTAAAATGATGATATCTGCACCTTGATTACTCATTGAGCAAGTAATTTTGTTACAGTCTAATTTATCTGCATAAGCTGGTATTCTTTCATCATCAAGATTTACAATACAAAAGCCGTCTTTGGGTAGAGCTTTAAGAAGCTCACCTTTTTCAATCATTACACCATCTAGAGTTTTAAGATTCTCTAAATGACTAGCGCCAACATTTGTAATCATCGCAACATTAGGCTGGATAATTTCAGCAGCAGCTTTTATCTCACCCGCAACGCTTGTACCAGTTTCAATCACAGCAAAATCGACATCTTGTGGAGTTTCTAAAACTGTCATAGGCACACCAAGATAGTTGTTGAAATTACCTTGTGTAAAATGTACTTTTTTACCACCAAGTAGAGTTACAATCATTTCTTTAACCGTTGTTTTACCACAACTACCTGTTAAGGAGATAATAGGCATTTTTAAACTTTTACGATACTCCTTTGCTAACGCTCGAAGACCCTTAATAGTATTACCACAAACTACTTGTGGAATATTTATATCTTGTTTTTTTGATACTAACAAAGCTTTTGCGCCATTGCTAATAGCACTTGGAATAAAATCATGCCCATCACGATTAGCTACAATCGCGACAAATAAAGCATCTTGTTTAATTTCATTAGAGTTAATGCTAACTGTTTGAATTGATACATCTTTGCCGATATATTCTAAGCCAGCTTGTGTTGCTAATTGTTTTAGTGATTTGATCATTTTTTCTCCATAAGACTCATATCAAATTTCTCTTCCGGTCACTGAGCGAAGTCGAAGTGTGAAGGGGAAATAGCTTTAAATAAACTATCATAGTGAGAGATCATTAATCTGTCACTAGAAATATTTGCTTAAACAAGCCACCCTTTCTCTACAGCTAAATCAATCTGCTCTTTTACATATTGCCATAGCTCTGGAGCAATGTCTTTTAATCCTGAGTTTCTACTGATAACTTTTTCTTTAGGTACTTTGCCATAAGCTACCCAACTACCACCATTATTCTGCATATTTTGTAAAACTGGAACTGCTCGCTCGATAGCTTTTGAATATTTTGCTTCTGCTGTTTGATTATCTTCAAACTCAATCCATAAAGCTTTATACTCATTAGCTTCATCTTCTGGTAACAATGAAAATATTTTCTCTAAAGCTTCTAGTTCTTTGGCGTTCTGTTCCTCAAGTACTGCATGATTATCAAAAGCATAAGTATCACCTGCATATATCTCAACAATATCATGAATCAATAGCATCTTAAGCACTTTTAGCATATCAAACTCTTCACTTGCATATTCTTCCAATATAACGCCCATAAGAGTTACATGCCAACTATGTTCTGCTGTATTCTCTCTACGATTATTATCACATTTTATCAATGCTCTACGATATACGCCTTTTAGCTTATCTATCTCTTGGATAAAACTTATTTTCTTTTCTAAATTTGTCATTTTGCTCCACAAATATCATAAATTTCTCTTCAGAATATTGAAGGGGTGGCAACCTTTAGGTTGACGGAGTAGTGTTTTTATACTTAGCAATAACCTCTCGCTCATCAAAATACTCTTTAATACCATTTTTATCAAGATAGCACTCATGTCCTTTACCTGCTAATAAAATAACATCATTAGCTTTTGAGTTTTCGATAGTATATTTAATAGCTTCTTCTCTACTATCAATAAAAGTATGCTTATCAGGATGACTAAAACCTTTTTTGATATCATCAAAAATACTTTCAATATTTTCAAAACGGTTATTATCTTCTGTAACGACTATTTTATTAGCGTACTCTTCTGCTATTTGAGCCATTAGCGGTCTTTTGGTAGTATCTCTATTGCCACCGCAGCCAAAGATACACCATAAATTGTTTGGATGGTAGTTTACTAGAGTTTGTAGAGCTTTTTCTAAAGCATCTGGAGTATGCGCATAATCAATTATAATCTTTGCACCATTTACTAGTGCAATTACTTCCATACGCCCTTTTACAGGTTTTAATTTAGAAATATTTTCTAGAAGTTGTTCTCTAGTAGAGATATCATCTAATGCCGCTAAGCTCAAACCTAAATTCATTAGATTAAATTCGCCAACTAAAGATGTTTGATAAGTACCCATGTACTTTTGAGAAATATATAAATCAAAGCTTGTTTGCATATTCTCTATACTCTTAGACTCTATATATATATCTGCTTTTTTTGACTTTAGGCTGACTGTTATAATCTCAATACTATACTTTAAGTTAGTATCTATGGATTCCGTGGTCGGAGCCTGACGGAATGACGATTTATTGGTATTTCCCCAAAGTTTCAGACCATATTCATCATCTATATTTATTACCGCTTTTTTAAGGCTTTTAAACTGGAACAATTTTGCTTTAGCCTCAAAATAATTATCCATAGCCTTATGATAATCGAGATGATCATGACTAAGATTACTAAACACTGCAATATCAAAATCTAAACCTTCGGTACGCTTTTGATCCAATGAATGAGAAGATACTTCCATAACAAGATTTTGATAATTCTTATAATATGAAATAGTTTGATATAAAGATAATATATCTAATGTCGTATGGGTACTCTCTTGTAGATCTGGATAAATCCCATTGCCATTTGTACCTAGTAATAATGATTTTTGACCAATTAATTTTTGCAATTGTGCAATATAACTAGAAATCGATGTTTTACCATTTGTGCCCGTTATACCAATTATATTTTGTGGCTTTTTATAATCATAAAACCATTTAGCCAAAGCTGATAACTTATCTTTTAAATTTTCAACATAAAAAATATTAGGTAATTCCCCTTCAGCTATTGAAGAGGTGGCAATCGAAGATTGACGGGGTAGTTTATCACTCAAAATAAGTTTTGTACCCTTAGCTAAAACACTATCAATATATTTATTACCATCATTTGATAGACCTTTGAGAGCTATAAATGCTGATTTTGCGTCACATTTACGACTATCTAAAGATAGCGATTCAATTTCAAAATTATTTTGAGATAAGGTTTGAATATCTAGAAATTTTAATATTTGATTTATACTTTTCATTTTAATTTTCACCACATTAAAGCACTTTATGGCAAGCTTATGTCGAAGTCATTGATCCAGTGACTACAACTGTCTGAGCTTGCGAGTTTTGTAGGCACCAATGACTTACATTAAAGCGCAAACATGTGCTAAGCAGTTTTGCATACTTTTTCTGCTATTGCAAAAAGTATGTCGCTAAAACTTACATCGTAAGTTAGCGAAAGCATTTAATCAATTGTCTTTTTTAAAAGCTGGAAAACCTAATTTTTCTCTAGCACTATAATATTCTTTAGCTACTTCTAGAGCTAATTTTCTAACTCTTAGAATATAGCCTTGTCTTTCTGTCACAGATATTGCATGACGCGCATCTAATAAGTTAAAAGTATGCGAAGCTTTCAATACAAACTCATAAGCTGGAATTGGTAAATTTTTTCCTACTAGTCTATAACCTTCTTTCTCTAATAAATCAAACTGTTTGAAAAGCTCTTCAACATTAGCCTCTTCAAAGTTATAAGTCGACATTTCGATTTCATTCTGCATAAATACATCACGATAATATAAAGGACCATTTTGCGTATTAGCCCATAAGATATCATACATGCTATCAACATTTTGAATATACATAGCTAGTCGCTCAAGACCATAAGTAATCTCACCCATTACAGGCTTACACTCCAGTCCACCTACTTGTTGAAAATATGTAAACTGAGTAATCTCCATACCATTTGACCATACTTCCCAACCAAGACCCCAAGCACCTAATGTTGGTGACTCCCAGTTATCTTCAACGAAGCGAATATCATTCTCTAATGGATCTATACCTAGCTCTCTAAGTGAACCAAGATATAATTCTTGAATATCATCAGGCGATGGCTTCATCACAACTTGGTATTGGTAGTAATGTTGCGTACGGTTAGGATTCTCACCATAACGACCATCTGTAGGTCTTCTTGACGGTTGAACATACGCAGCTGTCCATGGCTCTGGACCTATCGCTCTTAGAGTTGTTGCTGGATGGAATGTTCCAGCGCCGACTTCCATATCTAGTGGTTGGATAATCGCACAACCTTTAGATGCCCAGTAATGATGTAGTTTTAAAATAATTTCTTGAAATGTAAGCATACTAATTAAAATTTTTACATAATTATAATTTTGTAAAAGATTTTATCATATTTAGATATCAATAAATATTATATAAAAGTATCAATTTTATATAATTAAGTAACTATCTTAAGTTTTTAATATACAAGTCTAGTTGATTAATCTCTTGCTTGACAGAACCATCTTCCTGATATGTACTCCAAGGATATACAACATTTTTATCAGTTTTCTCAAACTTGTTAACCTGCCAAATATTTGACTTTTTAAAAGATTCTGGTTTTCTTGGATCATTATCTCGATTAACTATCAAAGCACATATCTTTTCATAATTATTTTCTTTTACATAGCCTATATGTTTCTGATACAGATCAAATGCAATACCTTTTCCCCAATGATCTTTCTTTATCATAATATCAGCAAAATAATACGCCTTGTCCATATTTATATCCATATCAAAAAGTGGTTTTGTTAAACCAAAACTTTTAGATATTGGACATCCTAAAGATGCTCCTAATATTTCTCCATTCTCTTCAACATAAAAAATATCAACATTAGAGCTCATTACTAAATAACTTTCAAAATAATCCTCTTCCTCTTGGATATTATATTTATATAGATAAGGAAAATATTTATATATCCTTCTAAGCTCTTTTATCTGATTAAAATATCTAAAGTCTTTTAAGCCTTTGAAATGTTTAACTTTCATAACTATTTTTCTTATTCAAGTCCTAAACTTCTGTTCTTTAATAAGTCAAAATCAGTCAACTTCCACTGCCAATTTGGTGAACCAACTGTCCCTGGAGTATTTAGTCGAGCATGACTATCTAACTCTAAAACATCTTGTACTGGCAGGATTACATATTCAGCATCACAATTTAGTAAATACTTAATAATCTTTCTAAAAATATTTCTATCATTAGCTTTAAAATATTTCTTTAACAGCTTTCTTTGATATCTATTTAACTCATCAAAATACCATCCTTTGAGAGTATTATTATCGTGAGTTCCTGAGTATGCAATGATATTAGCACCCTCAACAAACTTAGCTGTTTTTAGATCAAAATGAAATGGGAATACTTTCATACCCTTTAAATTATAGTGATCACGCAACTCAAGTACTTCAGGGCGTAAATCACCTAAATCTTCTGCAATAATATTAGCATCTGGAATACGCTTATAGACTGTATCAAAGAAATCATAACCAGGAGCCTCGATCCACTCACCATTTATAGCAGTCTTTTCACCTGCTGGTATCTTCCAATATGTATCAAAAGCTCTAAAATGATCAATCCTAACGATATCAAATAGCTTGAAGTTACCCTTCAGGCGCTCTATCCAAAAATCAAAATTTGTTTCTTTGAGCTTATCCCAATCATATAGAGGATTACCCCATAGCTGGCCAGTTTCTGAGAAAAAGTCAGGTGGAACACCTGCAACAAAACTAGGGTTTTGATTCTCGTCTAATAGAAATATATCTTGATGCTCCCAAACATCAGCAGAGTCAAAACCTAAATAAATAGGTAAATCGCCCATAATTTCAATATTATTTTGATTAGCATATTCTCTTAGCTCAAACCACTGCTTATAAAAGATAAACTGCAAAAATATTTGATAATCTATCTCGTTTTGAAATTGATCAAGTTCTATAGCTTTATCTTTGATCCAGTTTTTATATTCTTGCGGCCAAAAATTCCAAGCTTGGTTATTATTAGCCTTTCTAAAAGCTTTAAAAATAGCATAATTTTTAACCCAAGTGTTTTGAGCTATAAAATTATTATATTCTTGTTCAAACTTATCTTTTGAGCTTTGAAAATTACTAAATGCTTCTTCAAGATAATTATCTTTGAAATTACGAACAAGTTCATATTCAACTTTGTCAGAGTTTACATTCAGACTTTTAAGAGATGATTTTTTAAGCAAACCATAATCTACTAGTTTTTCTAAACTAATATAGATTTCATCACCTGCAAAAGAAGAGCTTGACTGATATGGAGAGTTGCCAAAACCTAGTGGTGTAAGTGGCAGCACCTGCCAAATCTTAGTATTTGCTTGTTTTATAATATCAACAAATTCATAAGCACTTTTACCCAAATCACCAATACCATGTTGGCTTGGTAAACTTGAGATAGCTAATAATAATCCAGATTTTTTCATATACTCTCTCTACATCATAGTAATGCACCTTGCGGCAAGCTGTTGTAAATTAATGTTCTAACAGTTACAACTGTCTGAACTTAAGTGAGTTTTGTAACTGTCATTAGTTTACAACATAGTGAGAGCAGAGTGCTAGGCAGTTTTGCATACTTTTTCTGCCATGAAAAAAGTATGTCGCTATAACTTGCAAAGCAAGTAGCGAAATCACATTTTATACTAAATCTTCCAGATATCTCTGTTATAGTCAGCAATAGTTCTATCTGAACTGAAGAACCCAGCTTTTGCAATATTTACTAAAGCCATAGACATCCACTCTTTACGGTTCTCATAATCTTTGATCATTTGATCCTTAACTTGTGCATACTCTACAAGATCTATCAAAGTCATAAACCAGTCTTTATTAAGTAGCTCGTTATACAACTCTTTTAAGTTAGATTTCTTACCAAGCTTAACAAGTTTTTTAGAAACTATAAAATCTACGATCGGCTTGATCGCAGGCTGCTTGTAATAATCTTTGGAAATATAACCACTAGTCTTGTATAGATCTATGATAGTGTCACTATCCTTACCAAAAGTATAGATATTATCCTGTCCAACTAGCTCAGCAATCTCAACGTTAGCACCATCCATAGTTCCTAATGTGATAGCACCATTTAGCATAAACTTCATGTTACCTGTACCACTAGCTTCTTTTGATGCTAGAGATATTTGCTCAGAGATATCAGCAGCTGGGATTAACTTCTCAGCAACACTTACATTATAGTTTTCAACAAATAATACTCTCATGTACTTATTCACATCAGAATCATTATTAATAAGCTCTTGTAAGCATAGTATTAGATGAATAATATCCTTAGCTATAATATAAGCTGGAGCTGCCTTACCACCAAATATAAAGTTAACAGCTCTTGCAGGCTTAAGCTTACCTGATTTGATCTGCAAATATCTATGGATTATATACAAAGCATTCATTTGCTGACGCTTATATTCATGGATACGCTTGATTTGTACATCAAATATTCCATCTTTGATAAGCTCTACACCATAATGCTCTTTTGCAAATTTAATAAATTGTGCTTTTTTAACCTTTTTGATATCTTCAAGAGCTTTTAAAGTATCATCATTATCAAATTTTAGAAGTTTTTCTAAATCAGTAGCTTTAGTTTTAAAACTATCACCGATAACACTTTCTAAGTATTTTGTTAACTCAGGGTTAGATTGTAATAACCATCTTCTGAATGTTATACCATTAGTCTTATTATTGAATTTGTTTGGATAAATATCATTAAAATGTTTCAACTCATCATTTTTTAGAATTTCTGTATGAAGAGCTGCCACACCATTCACACTAAAACTATAATGAATACTCATATGAGCCATATGTACAATACTTTGATCATCAATGATAGATAATTTCTCATCGATATGCTCTAGCTTAACTTTAGCATCTAAATATCTAATAATATCGATTAACTCTTGAGTTAGTACTTTTTTGAGATATCTTAGAGGCCATTTCTCTAGCGCTTCAGCCAAGATAGTATGGTTAGTATACGCTACTGTTTTCTTAACTATCTCAATAGCTGCATCTATAGATAGCCCTCTAGTCATAAGCTGACGTACAAGCTCAGGAATCACTAAAGTTGGATGTGTATCATTAATTTGGATAGTTGCATGTTCATGAAGCTTCTCAATTGAGTAGCCTTTAGCATCCATATCAGCAAAAACTAAATGCACCGCATTACTTACCATGAAATACTGTTGGAAAATTCTTAATAAATGTCCTGCTTCATCGCTATCATCTGGATATAAAAAAAGCGTTACATTCTTTTCGATAGCTGTTTTATCAAAAGATATACCTTTTTTAACGATACTAGAGTCAACACTCTCAGCATCAAATAAGCATAATTTATTAACAAAGTTATTTTGATAACCAACCATCTCAATATCATACATCTGGGATTGTATACTAAAACCATTGAAATCAATCTTATAAGCAGCTTTTCTCTTATTAAGCCAGCCTTTGTCTTCTATCCATGGATTTGGTGTTTCTTTTTGTAGATTCTTTTTGAATTTTTGCTTAAACAAACCATAATGATAGTTCAAACTAACACCTGTTGCAGGAATAGCTAGCGATGCTATTGAATCTAAAAAGCACGCTGCTAATCTACCTAAACCACCATTACCTAGAGATGGTTCTGGCTCGCACTCTTCGATCAAAGCTATATCTTTACCATTAGCCTCAAATAGCTCTTTAACATCATTATAAATTCCAAAATTTATAAGATTATTTGCTAGCATTCTACCGATCAAAAATTCACTAGATATATAATATATTTTCTTTTTAAAATCAGGCGTTGGTAGTTTTTCTGTTTGCTCTTTAACATAAGATAATAGTGCATAATATAGATCTTGATCACTTGCTTTAGCTATATCACATCCTAAAGCATCTTGTAAAAAAAGCTTGATTTGATTTTTGTTGTCCATTTTTTTAGAAACCTTTGATAATAATTTATTGATAAAAAATAATTACATTAAAAATTATAATATCATTTAAGTATTTTTTTTGGTAAAAAAAATATTGATTTTTTGATTTTTTTGAAAGCTTATTAGACTAATTGAGAATAAATTTGATGTATTTTATCAGCAGCTGCATTCCAATCTACTTTTTGTTGCATTGCAGTTTTTCTAACCCTCTTCCAGTCTGCTTTACGATTATATAATGCGAATGCTCGGCGAATTGCTAAAGTGAGCGACTCCACACTGAACTCATCAAAAACAAACCCCGTAGCCATACCATCTGCCAAATTTTCCAATGAAGAATCTGTAACAGTATCTGCTAGACCACCAACTTTGTGTACTAGAGGCAAAGTTCCATAAGTCAGACCATATAGTTGTGTCAATCCACAAGGCTCAAAACGTGATGGTACCATTATCACATCAGAACCAGCAATTATACGATGCGCTTGATTTTCATCATAACCAATTTGTACAGCTATTGATTTAGGAGATTTCTTAGCCGCAGCTAAAAATGCTTCTTCTAATGCCTTATCACCACTTCCCAATAAAACAACTTGACCACCTCTACTAGTGATTTCACCTATTGCTTCAATTAAAAGGTTTAGGCCTTTTTGCTCAGTTAAGCGTGTTACAATTCCAAAAACTACTGCATCCTCTTTTTTTGCAAGTCCAGTCATTTTTTGTAGAGCTGCCTTACATTTTGCTTTACCAACATTAGCTGTAGTAATCGAGTAGTTAGCCTCTATAAGAGTATCTTTTTTAGGATTCCATACTTGAGGATCCACACCATTAAGTACTCCATATAGATCATTATGACGATCTGCAAGTAGTCCTTCTAATCCACATCCCTGCTCATAAGACTGAATCTCTTTAGCATATGTAGGACTTACTGTGGTGATCTTATCAGCAAAATATAGACCTGCCTTCATAAAAGATACTTGACCATAGAACTCTAAACCATTCATACTCAAGAATATACCTGGTAAATCTAACTCCGCAAAAACACTCATTGGGAAAAGACCTTGATAAGCAAGGTTATGCACAGTAAATACCGTTTTTACAGCTTTTTTGCCAGATGCTAGCTCACTTGCTTTAATATAAGCTGGCACTAATCCAGCATGCCAATCATGACTATGAACAACTTCTGGCTTCCACTTAGTATCCAAGCCTTCAGAAATTCTTGCTGCTACCCAACCTAATAAAGCAAATCTAAGATAATTATCTGCATAAGCTTGATTACTACTATCTGCGTATGGATTACCCGGACGAGCAAATAAACTAGGAGCATCTATTACATATATGTCGATTTTAGTGTTTGGAATCTTGGCTAAAAATATGTTTATCTCTTCTGCACCAAAACGAGAAGGGATATTCATCAAAAGCTGCTTATCCTTAATAGCATTCATAAATGCCGGAAACCCTGGAACCAAAACCCTACTATCAACCCCAAAACTAGCTAATGCAGGAGGCAAAGCAGCTGTAACATCTGCAAGACCCCCTGTTTTTAGAATTGGATATAATTCACTACATACATGTAAAACGCGCATAAACTTCTCTTATTTTTCTTTTAGTTCATCTATCATCTTTTTAGTTACTAGTACCACACCCTTGTCGGTTCTAAAAAAGTTTTTAGCATCCTCTTTAGGATTTTCTCCAATCACCATACCAGCTGGGATATCACAACCTTTATCAATCACAACTTTTTTCAGACGGCAATTTTCACCTACTACTACCTCAGGCATTATCACGCACTGATCAATCTCACAACCTGCTGAGACTCTAACTTTCGAGAACATCAAAGATTTAGAGATTTGCGAACCAAGCACTATACAACCACCTGAAGCAAGAGTATTTGTAATCACACCATGATTACCCTTTCTATCTGGGACAAACTTAGCCGGAGGAAGTTGCTCTTGAGCTGTCCACACAGGCCAGTCTTTATCGTAGATATTCAACTCAGGCATATTAGCTGCTAAATCAAGGTTAGCTTCCCAGAATGCATCTATAGTACCAACATCTCTCCAATATGGTTCAACACCCTCTCCTCTTGGCACACATGACATACTAAATGGGTGTGCTAAAGCTTGTTTTTCACTAACCACTCTTGGAATTATATCTTTACCAAAGTCATGGCTTGATTCTTTATTTGCAATATCTTCCTCAAGTAAATCATACAAATAATCAGAATTGAATATATATATACCCATACTTGCATAACATCTGTCAGTTGTGCCAGGAATTGTTGGTGCATTATCTTTAGGCTTTTCGACGAAGCTTGTAATTTTACGATCTTCATCAATACCCATAATACCAAATGCAAATGCTTCTTCTTCAGCAATTTCAACACACCCTACAGTACACTTATAACCGCTTTGGGCATGATCTCTTAGCATTACTGAGTAGTCCATCTTATATATATGATCGCCAGCTAGAACTATGACATACTCAGGTCCATAAGAACGTAAAATATCAATATTTTGGTACACAGCATCAGCAGTACCGCGATACCAACTCTCTTCATCAACCCTTTGCTGTGCTGGTAGCAAATCTATAAACTCATTTAGCTCACCACGTAAGAAGCCCCAACCACGTTGGATATGACGAAGTAAAGAGTGTGACTTATATTGTGTAACTACACCTATTCTTCTGATACCAGAATTTAAGCAGTTTGATAAGGCAAAATCTACAATTCTAAACTTACCACCAAAATAAACAGCCGGCTTCGCTCTAGTGTCTGTTAGATTATATAAACGAGAACCACGCCCGCCTGCTAGCACTAATGCCATAGCCTTTTTATACAACTGATGCGATGAATTAGGATTATTCATAATAATTAACTCCTTGTGTTTATAATAGCAATTAAATCAAGTAACTACTGTTGGCTTAACCATGCCTGTTAAAGATTTAATATTGGTTAAATCTCCAGCAATATTTATCAAAGTAGCCAAAGCCTGTTGTGTTGGTGTATCAAATTTTGAAGAGTTAGATTCATACTTTTCTAAATATACACGTAAAGTAGCTCCCTGTGTTCCTGTACCTGATAACCTAAACACAATTCGAGAACCATCTTCAAAAATAATTCTTATTCCCTGATGGTTGGAAATTGAACCATCTATAGGATCCGTATAGCTAAAATCATCTGCTTTAGCCACTTTCTCACCATTTAATTGAGTCCCTGTAAGACTAGATAATTTATCTCTTAAAGAACTCATGATAGAGTTAGCAATCACAGTATCTATAGCTTCATAATCATGTCTTGAATAGAAGTTACGACCAAATTTTTGCCAATGTTCCTCAACCAACTGATCAACATGTTTGCCTGTTGCAGCAACTAAATTCAACCAGAACAATACTGCCCAAACTCCATCTTTCTCACGAATGTGATCTGAACCTGTTCCATAACTCTCTTCACCACATAGTGTGATTTTCTGAGCATCTAATAAATTCCCAAAGAATTTCCATCCTGTTGGAGTCTCAAAACAAGGTAGACCTAATGACTCTGCTACCCTGTCTACTGCAGTTGATGTAGGCATTGATCTAGCAACACCTTTAATTCCTTTTGAATACGCTGGTATAAGATGCGCATTTGCAGCCATAATTGCTAGACTATCTGAAGGTGATACATCTATTTGTTTACCAACAATCATATTTCTATCCGCATCACCATCTGAAGCTGCACCGAAATCATACTTGCCACTACGCATATGCTTAACTAAGTCTTCAGCATTTACAGGATTTGGATCCGGATGAAAACCTCCAAAATCCTCAAGTGGTTCAGCATTGACAACTGTACCAGCTGGAGCTTGCAAAAGAGTCTCAAAAATATACTTTGCATAAGGACCAGATACTGCACTCATAGAGTCAAAACGCACCTTAAAACCATTTGCAAATAGTTCACGAATTTTATCGAAATCAAATATTTGTTGCATTAATTCAGCATAATCAGTTACTGAGTTAATAACCTCGACGGTTGTATTTTCAATTTTGTATGTGCCTATCTTGTTTAAATTAACACTATCTTTAGGTGCGTCACTTATCAAGTATTGGCCAATCTTTTTAGTTTCTGAAAAAATTCTATCTGTAATTTTCTCAGGTGCTGGACCACCATTAGAAACATTATATTTGATACCAAAGTCTCCTTTTGGACCACCCGGGTTATGACTAGCCGATAACACAATACCACCAAAAGCTTGATACTTTCTAATAACACAACTAACAGCTGGAGTAGAAAAGATACCATTTTGTCCAACTATAATTTTACTAAAACCATTAGCTGCAGCCATTCTAACAATAATTTGTACAGCTACATCATTATAGTACCTACCATCACCACCAACAACTAGAGTCTTACCTCCTATATCATCCAAAGAATTAAATATAGATTGTACAAAATTTTCTAAATATCCTGCTTGCTGAAAAGCAGTGACTTTGTTACGCAGACCTGATGTTCCTGGTTTTTGATTTTCAAAAGGTTTGGTTAATACTCTTTGAATTGCCATTTTTCTACCCTAGTATTATGTTAACAGAATAAACACACTAATTTGGCGAACTACCTAGTCACCTTAATAGAGCATAGGTGAAAGCCCATACATTTCATCTTATCACTATCTCTATGAATTTAAAATAACCAATATCTGTATTGCTGGTAAAATTATTTTTTAAATTAATTATTCAGTTTACTAAGCTTATATAAACGATTAAGATTGTAATTATAGAGATTTTTAGTACTTATTAGCGTCTACGCTGAAAAACACACTGATTCTATACTTTTGACTAGGAGCTTTTATGAAAAACGTAAATTCAAAACAAAATAAACATTCCACTATTGGCGAGCAAGATATACATTACTTCCATGAAGGCAAGCACATATATGCATATGAATTTATGGGTGCTCATGCAGCCTGCGAAGGTGGTATTGATGGTATTAGATTTACAACCTGGGCTCCAAATGCAAAAAGTATTTGTGTCATAGGTGACTTTAGTCACTGGGAGATTCAAAGCAAAAATCAAATGAAACCTATTAGTAATTCAGGATTATGGAGTGTATTCATAGCTGGTGCCAAAAATGGACAAAAATATAAACTTGTTGTAACAAATAAAGATACTAATCATTACGTTTATAAAAGTGACCCTTATGCTTTTTTCTCAGAATTAAGACCGAATACAGCATCCATAATAAATACTCAGATGGAATATAAATGGCATGATGACAAATGGCTAAAAAAACGTGCTACTGCTGACTATTACAATAGTCCAATGAATATATATGAACTACATCTTGCCTCTTGGAAAACCAAAGATGGCGAATTTATGAGTTATGAAGAGATAGCTCAGATACTACCTGAGTATATCAAAAATATGGGATACACACATGTAGAGTTTATGCCGTTACATGAACACCCACTAGATGCTTCGTGGGGTTATCAACCAACAGGTTTTTACTCAATTAATAGTCGTCATGGTGATTTAGTCGGTTTAAAACATCTAGTTGATAAGCTTCATACACATGATATAGGTGTAATTTTAGATTGGGTACCAGGACACTTCTGCAAAGACCAACATGGATTAATCAACTTTGATGGTAGTGCATGTTACGAATATCAAGAACCTACCAAAGCTGTTAACGAAGGTTGGGGAACGCATAATTTTGATCTAGGTAGAAATGAGGTCAAATGTTTCTTAATATCGAATGCCATGTACTGGATCAATGAATTTCATATCGATGGACTTCGTGTAGATGCAGTATCAAA
Organism: Francisella sp. SYW-2; assembly: GCF_008711475.1. Lineage (NCBI taxonomy): Bacteria > Pseudomonadati > Pseudomonadota > Gammaproteobacteria > Thiotrichales > Francisellaceae > Francisella > Francisella sp. SYW-2. The sequence goes on from NZ_VXKO01000010.1 coordinate 43,503, forward strand.
TATCTTATATCTTAACTATGATAGAGAGGATGGACAGTGGATACCCAACATTCATGGTGGACATGAGAATTTGGAAGGTATTGCTTTCTTAAGAGAACTCAATGGTGTCCTAAAGCATACCTGTAAAGGAGTCATCACAATTGCTGAAGAATCATCATCTTGGCCAAATATCTCCACACCTGTTGAGCAAGGTGGTTTAGGGTTCGACTTCAAATGGAATATGGGTTGGATGAACGATACATTACGCTATATCTCTTTAGATCCAGTTTATCGTAAGTATCATCACAACTTAATCACTTTCTCTATGGTATACCACTATTCAGAGAAATTTATCTTATCTATTTCACATGACGAGGTAGTTCACGGCAAAAAATCTCTCATAAACAAAATGTGGGGAGACTTATGGAATAAATATGCTGGTCTACGACTATATATGTCATATATGATTGGTCATCCTGGTAAGAAACTTATTTTCATGGGAAGTGAATTTGGACAGTTTGTTGAATGGCGAGAATATGAGCAATTACAGTGGCAGGTTGTTGATGAATATCACACACATAAAGAAACACTACATTTCTTCAAAAAATTAAATGACTTCTATAAAGCTGAGACTGCATTGTGGGAGTGTGATTACGATCACCAAGGCTTCCAATGGATAGATGCCAACAACTCTGAACAGAGTATCTTATCTTTTGTCCGAGCTAGTAAAGATAACCAAGAAAAGCTAATATTTGTTTGTAACTTTACTCCTGTAACTTATTACGACTACAACATAGGTGTTCCTGATGCAGGATCATATATTGAGACTTTTAATTCTGACAGCCTTGAGTTTGGAGGTTCAGGCCAAGTTATTTCAGATGAAATACTATCAGTTCCAGAAGCACAGCATGGCTTTGACCAAAAGATTGCCATAAAAATCCCGCCTATGGCCACCCTTGTTCTCAAACTCAAAAAATAAGGCTATAATAGCTTAACTAAATTTTTTAAAAAATATATAAATTATTAAGCAAAAGTTGTAAATATGCAGTCATTAAATAATATATGGATAGAAAAAGACAGCATCTTCGAAAAGTTCGATGCTGAATACTCTCTAGACCAAGACCCAGATACAAACAGTATTAGATTTAGAATAAATGCGCATGGCTTCTCATACGGTTATGTTACAGGGCAATTTAATCAATGGAAAAAAGAAGATAGATATAGGCTAATATGGGAAGCTGACCCTGATGATGGTAGCTTATGGCTGACAAAAAATATTCTTAAGATCTCTGGGCTTATCAATGGCTCAAATCAATATACTTTTATTTTGATAGATCTAGAGGGCAATGAAAGAAGACTTTCTGCAAGCAATAGAGTTTTTGAACCACTGACTTTCAACTGGCTTGTAAATCCTCAGATACTTTCAATAAAAGCATCAGAAGATTACATAGTTCCTGGATATAAAGTTGACCTGATAGCGATAACAGAGTCTTTAACAAAAAAAAGAAGTATTGTTGATGTTACATGGCGAGTAGAGCCAAAATCAAAGCTTATTGAAGTCAAAGATAATAAATTAAGTGTTGACCCTTCTGTAACAGATATAAGTGAAGTCAAAGTATATTGTAGTAGCAAAAACAATCCTAACCATAAAGCAGAAAGAATTTTTAGAGTAGCTAGGGAACCTCGTAAAGGTCAACTTATTCACTTTATAAAAAAAGATGAACAATATCTAGGACAAGACTTTAGCTGGGATTTATGGACGTATGATGAAAAAGGAAAAACACGCCCAAAATCACTTTCTAAAAAGAGCGACTTTGGACTATATGCTGATTGTGTAAATAAAAACATAATAGCACGCAAAAGAACATGGAGCACGTACTGGCAGAACGATTGGGCTGAACAAACAAGCTCATTCAAAATAGATGAAGATCATGATAACTATTATATAGTTTATGGAGATCATGATATTTATACTTCTCTAAGTGATGTTGTCAACAGAACTAATGCCAGAATAAATTATGCTGTACTTGATGAGCCAAATAAAATAGAGGCTTATTTATCAGATACTCCTCTGATAGGTACTATATTTGAACTATGGATAAATTCGAAAAAAGTTACAAACGCTGTAAATATCGTTAAGTATAAGTCTAAAAAAGTTATATTTACCAATTTGCCTTCTGAGCTTAAGCCAAGCGATTTAATAGAAATTCGTGCAAATAATACCTTTATGCCAACGAAAGTATTATTCGGTAACTTTTTGGATAAATACTACTATCCAAATGATGATATGGGTGTTGTCTTCTCTAATGACACAGTATCATTTAGGATATGGGCTCCAACAGCGAAACACGTCGAGCTTTTGATATATCATGAAGATGATAATGACAAACACGAGATGCCTGATGATGCATTTAATTTAATTCCAGAATTAGAATATGGTACACATAGTGCCTGTATACCTAGAGATCTCTGTGAAAACAAATTCTATATATATCGACTTTACTTTGATGATATAGACTATCGTGGTAATAAGTATACAAAAATAACTTATGCTATAGATCCTTATGCAGTTGGACTTGGTGCCAATGGTAGAAAAGGATTCATACTAGACCTTAACTCAGGTGAGCTATCTCCTGAAAGCTGGAAAAACAGCTACTTCCATACACCTCAAAACCCTCAGGATGCCGTTATCTATGAATTACATGTTAGAGATTTCTCTATCGGCTCCGATAATGGAATACCAGAGAACATTAAAGGCAAGTTTTTAGGTACAGTATATGAAGGATCTGAAATAACTACTCCAAATGGTGAACTATCTGTTTCAACGGGTATAGATAGTCTTCATGAACTTGGTGTCACTCATGTACATCTATTACCAATATTTGATTTTTCATCAGTTGATGAGTCAAATGCCAATATCAAAGATAATAGAAACTGGGGATATGATCCACAAAACTACAATGCGCCAGATGGAAGCTACTCTATTAATCCTTTTGATCCAACTCAAAGAATCAAAGGTGCTAGAGAAATGATTGCCGGATTCCATAACAAAGGTATTGGTGTCGTTATGGATATGGTATATAACCATATGACTGATACATCGAACTTTGACAATATTGTGCCAAAATATTATTTCAGGACTGATAGCCAAGGCCACTTTACCAATGGTTCTGGGTGTGGTAATGAACTTGATACCGAAAAACCAATGGTGCGCAAGTTTATCAAAGACTCTGTTCTGCACTGGGTCAAAAACTATAAAGTCAATGGTCTAAGATTTGACTTAATGGAACTAATTGATCTTGATACTATCAAAGAAATTACTGAAGAAGTAAAACAAATAGATCCAGGTATTATAGTCTATGGAGAACCATGGAAAGCTGGTGACTCACCTCTAAGAAATGGTACATATAGGGGCACTCAAAGAAACCAAGACTTCTGTGTATTTAATGATACATTTAGGGATGCGATTAGAGGCAATAATAGCCCAGGTAATGGTTACATCAATGGAGATGCTCATAATCCAGCTAATATCGGCAAGGTTATGGAAGGTCTTAGAGGCTCTATACATGATCTAACTGCTAACCCTAAAGAGACTATCAACTATGTAGATGCTCACGATAACTATACACTTTGGGATCAAATTGAAAAAAGCCTGCAAAGGAACATTCAAACTGGAGATTATCGAAAAAATATTCCCGAAAATATCTTTGAAAGTCGTAGAGTTCGCCAAAACGGTTTAGCCCTTGGTATTTTATTAACATCTCAAGGGGTGCCATTCTTGCATGGTGGTTGTGAGTTTTTGAGAACAAAGCAAGGTGATCATAACAGTTATAAGAGTGGTGATGATATTAATGCTTTTCACTGGCAAGATAAATTACAATACAAGCCTTTTTTTGATTATGTAAAAGGACTTATAAAGATAAGAAAAGAACACCCTGCTTTTAGAATGACTAGTCCTGAGGATATCAGTAAACACCTAATTGTTTCAGCAGCATACCATGATCTTCATTCTGGAGTTATCGTATCTCATCTCAAGGATAATGCCAATGGAGATATGTGGAAAAATATTGTTATAGTTTATAATGCAACAGCAATTGATAACTATGACATCAACGATATTGTTCCAACTACCGAAACTAATGTGTGGCATGTGATTGCAAATCATGAAAGAGCTGGTACGGAGACTATAGAAAAAACAACTAAAGGCAAGCTCCCTCCTCTTAGAGCATACTCAATGTTAATTATTCATAGCTAAGGAGATAAGATGTCGGATAATTTTAAAGCTCCTCTTAATACTGAGACTAAGTTTTTATTTTCTACTTCTGGGAGTAACTCATCTATATCAAGACATAACACTGCTATACAGAAGCTAGGCTTAAACCTTTGTTATTTTACATTTTCTGGTGATATAACTGCTAAGACTTATACTGATGCTATTAGAGCACCCTTTGTCAATGGTGGTACAGTAACGGCTCACAATGGCCTAAAATCAAAAGTAATACCATTTTTAGATTACATAGAGCCTCTAGCTAAAGAGACTTTAGCAGTCAATACAATCATCAATAAAGATGGCAAGCTTTATGGTTATAATACAGACTGTCATGGCTTACAAACAGCTCTTAAAAAAGGTATCAAAGCATCAAACAAAATTATAAAAACCGCAGTAATATACGGTAATGGTGGCGTATCTGGAGTTGCTTTTAAAGTATTACAAGACTTAGGTATCAAAGTAACTATAGTTGGTAGAAGTGCCGAAAAAGTAGCTCAAAAAAGAAAAGAACTAGGTATAGAAAACATCCCTCATTTTGAAGGTCCGTATGATCTAGTAGTTGATGCCACACCAATATCATCATCACCAGAGCTAGAGCAAAATACCCAATTTATAGACTTAGTTAAAGATGCAAAAATTGTATTTTGTCACGCTATGCCTGAAAAAGATAATAAGAAAAACTATCTAATTGAGTATTGTAATAAAAACGATATTTTCTATATCTCTGGTGAGGATATGTATATTAACCAGCTAATTAAACAATATATGATCTACTTTGAAAGTCTCAATCAAAAGAAAATCACTGAAGATAATATAATCGCTGCTTGGGGATTGTAATGACTATATTTAGTCTACCGCTAAATACTTAATTTAAATATTTTATGTAACTTCAAAGAGTTATTCTTCAGCGTGATATTATTAATATACGGACTAATAAATAAAACATAAATATAAATGACTAGTAACTATAAAAATGCTAAAGCACTCTTAGAAAAGTCTACTTCATTAAGCCTATTAGATTATGAAGCAAAAACAAATATAAAAAAAATGATAAAAGGCTGCGATAACCTCGGGATATTCTTTTATGATATTAAAAATATCTATGAAGAAATGTTTAACGATAAAAAAGAATATATTAAGAATATTTCTCTCCTACACTGTATATCTAAATCCTCTAAAACTCATATGACAAGCGTAGACATCAGACATCTTGAAGATTATTTATTATCCTTTAAAAATGAATATATTAGAACCTATAATGAATATTATCAACCTGATGGATTAAAGCATCTAAGCGGTTCTCTAATCGAAAGATACTTTGTTGACATAAATAAAAAATTTAATACTAATATTAAACTTATAGACTAAAAATAAAATGATTCAACAACTCTTATTAGTAATACATATAAAAAATTTAAATGTCAGGGAAGGTCGTAAATAATAAAATCATTTACATAAAGAAGTTTTGATAAATGGAAATTTAAGATTTACTTTCTTTAATAATGTCTAACCAATTAGAATAAAAAGTCTTTCTATCATTTTGCCATGAATAATTAATATTATTTTGGCTGTTATAGTAGTTATATGGCTTATCTATATTATTGGTAGTTGCTTTATCCCTTAAATACTCTGCTTCTAAGGTATCTTGAGTATATTCCAGATGATTAAACATATAGGTAATATCATACTTTTTATCAGCTAAACAATCTAAGCCATCTATTGCAGATGCTAGGATAACATCTGTATGCTCCAATACTTTCTGATCTGTAATTTTGGTTTGTCGAGATATACAAGCTTTAAGCTCACCATCTATACCTTTTAATAGTGGATGATCATGTTTAATAGGCTTATGCCCATATACACCAAATAACTTATTTTCTAGACATTGTTTATTTATATCATATAAATAATTTAGACCAGCCTGAGCAGCCCAGCAAACTAACATCACAGATAATTCATACTCAAGGCTTTTTGAAATTATCTCACAAACTTCTGGATAGAAATCAACGCTCTCAAACTCTAATAACTCAACTGGAGCCCCTGTGATAATAATCCCATCTAAATCAGCAAAATCATAATCCTGCCAATTAGCATAATTTTCTTGTAAGTAACTCTCGCTAACTCTTGTACTAGGACGTACTAATGAATGAAAAAACACTAACTCAACAATTGTAGAGTTATTATGAGAAAGTACATCTGCCCAGTGCTTTTCTGTTTCTTTGACAGTTGGCATCAAATTTACAATAGCAATTTTTAATCTTTTGATACTAGAGCTATTCTTGATACTAATTTCAGTTTGATAATTAAGCTGTAAGTCTCTAAAAAACTCAAATGACTTTTTTGCATTGATCGTCATACTGCACCTCCGAATAATCCAAAGCCTGCTTTAAATCCTCTATTAGATCATTAGCATCTTCTAAGCCTATTGATAATCTTACCAAACCATCAGATACTCCTGATTGTATACGCTCTTGCTCTGTTAATTGCGAATGTGTGGTTGAAGCTGGATGTATAATCAAGCTTCTAGCATCGCCGATATTAGCACAGTGTGTGAATAGCTTTGTTTGCTCGACCAAATTTTTACCAGCCTCAAATCCTTCATTTAACTCTATGGTTAGCAATCCAGCGACACCTTTTGGAAAATATTTATTAGCCAAAAGATTATATGGAGAATTAACAAGACCAGCATAATTAACTTTTCTAATTTTTGGATGAGCATTTAAAAATTTTGCTACTTTTTCAGCATTTTTGATATGCCTGTCTAACCTTGCTCCTAATGTTTCAAGACCTTGTATGGCCAAAAAAGCAGTATGTGGACTAAGAGTAGCACCTATATCTCGCAAACCAACTGCAAGCCCCCTAACGGTAAAAGCCAACTTGCCAAAAGTTTCATGAAATGAAATATTATTATAGGATCTATCAGGTTTTGCCAATAAAGGAAATTTATCATTAGCTGACCAATCAAAAGTTCCTCCATCAACAACTGCACCACCTACTATAGAGCCATTGCCACTTAAATATTTTGTCAAAGAATAAGAGACAATATCTGCACCATGTTCTAATGGATTTAATAAATAAGGTGTTGCAACAGTATTATCAACTATCAAAGGAATACCGGCTTCATGAGCAATTTTTGCAAGTGCTTTGATATCGGCAATAACTCCGGAAGGATTAGATTGAGACTCTATAAATAGTGCTTTGGTGTTCTCTTGAATAGCATTTTTGACCTCATCTAATTTATTTATATCAACTAGAGTTGACTGCCACCCAAATTGCCTTGGAAATGTATGTGTCAGTTGTGTTACTGAACCACCATACAAATATTTAGAAGCAACTATATGATCACCACTTTGAAGTAGATTTAAGAAAATCAAAAGTTGTGCTGCATGTCCTGATGAGCATGCAAATCCTCCAGCAGCTCCATGAAGATTAGCTAGCCTAGAAGCATACTCATCTACTGTTGGGTTAGTTAATCGTGAATATATACTACCGAACTCTTTTAATGCAAAAAGATTTGCAGCATGCTCTGTACTTTCAAATACAAAACTAGAAGTTTGATGTATAGGTGTTTGTACCGACCCACTCTTTTCTGGTATAGAGCGATGTACGGCTAATGTTTCTAAAGAATATTTACTCATAGTTTTCTCCTACTTATAAAACTCTTTAGCTTGGGAGAAATCTGAGAGGGAAAGATGGAATAATCCAAAACACCTTTTAGCAGATTATTTTTCGTGTCCGCAAGCTGAGTTATCAAATCAACACGTTTATAAGGCTATGCTTATAATTCATCTGGAATTAAATCCATACCTTTCAGCATATTACTTAGAATTATCTTTGTCAAATGATTATTTAACAAAATTTTGCAAAATTACTATCACTTATCTCTTGTGACAGGCCTAACTCCTAATTCTGACAATATATAGTTATATAATGCCCTATGTACTTGATAGGTTGGATGAACATGATCCCAAAACGCATAATCTTGAGGATTATCACACATACTACCAGCATATCCTGCATCTATAACACTTTGCATTGATGGCTGATCTAATAGATCATTCATTTTGACTTTAGAGTCTATTTTAGCGTTAGCCTCTAGGCTATTATATGCACTATCAATACTAGACTTCTCAGATAAAAAATACCCTCCCAACCAACAAGAATCTTTAATATGATCCAAGCTTATTGTTGCATTATATTTTTTATTAAAGTTCTTAGTATTATTTACTATTTCATCAAATACTGTAGCAATATCTATAAACTTCATTTTATGCTTATCTGCATATTCTCTTAACATTTTGTTATGCTGTTTGTATATTTTTTTGAGAACTTTCTCATTACTTAGTGATTTAGATTCTCCTGTGATACTTAGATCCGGTAGTCCAACAATAACTGTCTGTTTTGCTGATACTTTTTCAATAGCATTGATAATACCATCAGTCACTTGTTTGACTGCTCCATCAATATCAGTCATCTCTGGATTAGTAGTTAGATAGTCATTACCTCCGACAAAGAATATTGCTAAATTGTCTTTTATATCATCATTAGCTTCTAAGTCTAGGTACAAGTTGACCTGATTATCTAAAACGTATGGGGTACTATTCTCAGCCCATTCAGGAAACACTATAACCGAACTACCGCCTACCGCATAATTACTCACAGGGATATTATTTAAATAAAGTCTATTTGCAAACTGTTCTGACCATACTTCACCATTAGAAAACATTCCTCTATAGTATGGCGTTGATTTTGGTAAGAACTGTAATGAGTACTTATATAGGTTGCCTTTATCACTTAAGCTATCACCAAATATCATTATTCTTTTGACACCAAATAATAAACTATCAAATATATCTAGCTCTTGATGACATGCAGAAACTGTAAAAGTTGGTGTTATTAAACTACCGTTTATCAATGTTTTAAGATTCACTGAATAATTAGTCCAATAGTACTCATAATCATCATTGCGGAACTGATGATTTACTTCTATATTGCCTTTTGAATCTTTAAATAAAGCTCTATTTGCACCCTTTTTACCAAAATAAAAAAAGCCATTTGATAACTCGTATTCTACAGAACCTGATGAATCTTTAGATTTGAAACCAATATCATAATACGATGTTGTTGAATCCATGAAGTTGTCATTTGCTAGCTCTTTCGTTATATAGTATTGGTGTGGTTTTAGTGTCTTTGTAAAAGTTGATTTGTTATTTTTATCTTTGATGGTAAATACAGCATCTGTACTACAGTTATTCTCGAGCATTAGTTTGGTATGAGCATATCCAAAAGTATAATTTATAGATAAAGAGACCAATAAAAGAATACTAGATATTTTTAAGAAAATGTTACGCATCTAATAGTTGGAAAGGATTAGCATATAACGAAAATTATACACTAATGAGCATAAAAACTTTAGCTCTAAAAATACACCCACAAAAATATTAAAATTGTCATATCTGCAAAAGTATGAGTAATGATAGGAGCAAGTAGCCCCTTGACTTTGTATCTCATCATACCCAAAGCACAAGCATAGACAAAAGTCATCGCAAAACCTATTAACCCATTAGGGAACCCTCCCGCGTAATGAAATCCGGCAAATAAAAATGCTTGTAAGAATATTGCTACGGAAACACTAAAAGCTCTACTCAATTCAGTTTGGATAATTCCTCTAAAAATAACCTCTTCAACAATTGCATTTAATAATGCTCCAACAGGTATTAGCATTAAAATTACAATAGTACTAAGCTTCGCAAGCTCTTGAGAAGTTGCCTCTCCAACTCCAGTTAGCTCACTTGTTGACATCCCCCAAACTATCAAGCTGATTGAGGCTACTACAGATACAAGCGCTACTGCTAACCAGATTTTAATATTTTTTATTTCCCCAAAATTAAATAGCCCAAAAACCTGCTTTTTGTATACTAGTGCAGATATTAATAATGTAACTAATAATGTTGCAAGCATTGGATTTTGATAAAGAGGTATTATCAAATAAATTGGCAAGGTTGATAAAAATAAAAATAGATTTGAATTGAAAATCCTCTTATCAAAAATCACACTTGTCATAAGTGATATAGCTGCACATAGTACTGCAAGATTACTAGATAATTCACTCTGAAAATAAAAAGATAAAGTTATAAAAACTATATTTATTACAAATATAGTTTTGATTAGATTAAGATTTGTAGGCATGTATATGTTTTTTTGATAAATCTACAAGGATTATAAAGAAATTTGTACTAATTCCAATGCGAGTTAATGCAAACAACTAGTGATTTAGTATATAGCTAGAATCAGATACCACGTAGATAAGTATCTGCACATTAGCGATTAGCATTTGCTAAAGACAATGAATTAAAAATAGAATTGTCGGAGCTCAATACAATTAGACGAGTTTTCTATTTTTTCATTGGCTTAAAATGCGGTAGCGCAGTGCTAGGTAATTTTGCATACAGCTCCCCTTCTTGAGAAGGGTGGCATTTCTATTTCGGGGTGTGGTTTCCATGCAAAAAGTATGTCGTTATAGCTCACGAAGTAAACAACGAAACCCCTATAATTAAGAAGAAAACAAAGTTTAATACTTAACGTTTAAGATATAGCTAATTCTAATAACTTTTGAAACCATTTTTGTCATCAACTATGTTGTAAATTATTTACGAAATTTGCATTTTCAGTCTTAAATCTCTAATTTTAGCATTAGCAATGACTATAATTTTTCTCATAACAGCTATAATAGCGACCATCTTCTTTTTACCA
>NZ_VXKO01000011.1:0-52410 GCF_008711475.1 Francisella sp. SYW-2
GTAAAAAGAAGATGGTCGCTATTATAGCTGTTATGAGAAAAATTATAGTCATTGCTAATGCTAAAATTAGAGATTTAAGACTGAAAATGCAAATTTCGTAAATAATTTACAACATAGTTGATGACGATTTTTTTATATGTAGTGACAGATCATTGATCTGTCAGTTGTTTAGAAGACAGCACACTGTGCTGTCACTACAAATAAACCATAAAGATAATAATTTGAGACACATGACAAAATGCAACAAACCATAACAAAAATTCTCGTCAATGGTATAGTTCAAGGGGTTGGATTTCGCCCTTTTATCTATTGCCTTGCCAAAGATATGAATTTATGTGGCTCGGTGCAAAATACTCCTAATGGTGTTGAAATCCTTCTACAATGTGATGAATCTACCGTAGATAGTTTCATAAATGATATGCAAGCAAAACTACCTCCGCTAGCTAGTATAGAAACTATCCAAAAAACTATTTATCAAACTAAAACTAAATTTACAGATTTTAAAATTCTAGAAACTCAACAAGGTAGCTCTACGACTAAAATTCCTGCTGACACAGCAATTTGTGACTTATGTTTAGATGATATTTTTAACTCACAAAGTCGCTACTATCTATATCCATATACTAGCTGTACGCATTGCGGCCCTCGCTTTAGTACGATACAAAGCCTACCTTATGATAGAGATAAAACTACTTATAAAGATTTTCCATTATGTAATGATTGTCTAGCCAATTATACAAATCCATTAGATAGACATTATCATGCTCAAACTGTTGCATGTGCTAAATGTGGCCCAGAATTGTCACACTCTTTTGAAGAAATATCCCAAGCTATCAAAGCTGGTAAAATTATCGCAATTAAAAGTCAAAATGGTTTTAAGTTAGTTGTAGATGCTACAAATACTCAAGCAGTCGCAGAACTCCGTAGAAGAAAACTTCGCCCAAATAAACCATTTGCTTTAATGGCTCTAAACACCCAAAGCATACAAGAGCATTTCGCAGAAGTTACTACACAGCAAAACGAGCTTCTAAAGACAACTATCAGACCTATTGTTTTACTTAAAAGACACTCTACTAACAATATTAGCTCATCTATTGCACCACGCATAAATCAGCTTGGCTTTATGCTACCCACAACAGGGACTGATTATATCCTTTTTTATCATCTACTAAACCGACCTACTGGCTCTAGCTGGCTTAATGAGGCTCATGATTTAGCATTGATTGTCACAAGTGCAAATATCTCTGGTGAAAGCATCATTGCTAATAATAATGAAGCTCACGAAAAGCTCAAAGATATAGCTGATCTAATAGTTACAGATAATCGTGATATAGCGATAAAAAGTGATGATAGTGTTTTTCATACTGTGATAGATAAAAATCTACCAATTAGAAGATCTCGAGGACTTGTACCGCAATCAATCCAACTATCAGAAACTCTACCAAATATACTAGCTACTGGTACATTTTTGAAGAATACTTTTTGTTTTATTAAAGATAATCAAGCCTTTGTATCGCAACACATAGGCGATATGGATAGCCAAGCAAATATCGAATTTTTTGAGCAATCTTTGGAGCATTTCCAAAAGATGTTTGGGCTTAAATTTGATGCTATTGCATGTGATTTACATCCTGATATTTATACCACTTATTTTGCTCAGAAATTTAATCTACCAATTTATCAGATCCAACATCATCAAGCTCACCTAGCAGCTGTAATTGCTGAGAATAATTTGCAAGGTCAAGCTATAGGTCTCGTACTAGATGGTTTTGGTTTAGGTGAAGATGGTTTAGCTAGAGGTGGTGAACTTTATCATTGTGATATTGATAATTTAGAATTTAACCGCATTGGTGAACTAGATCCTATTGACTATATCGGTGGTGACAAAGTTGCCAAAGAACCTTGGCGAATGGCTTTGGCAGTATGCCATAAATATGCTCTTGAGATACCAAATCATCTCAAAGAGTTTCCGCAATCTGAAAGTCTAATCAAGCTTTTACAAAATGACTCTTTACCTAAAGGTAAAACTACTAGTATGGGCAGACTCTTTGATGCTGTTTCTAGCTTATTAAATATTTGCAACATCAACACTTACGAGGCTCAAGCCGCTATAGAATTAGAGTCTTTAGCTGATATTTCAAGCATTCAATATGATACCAAATCGGTATCATTTAAAACTAATTTAAATTTAAAAAAACTACTAAAAAGCATAATAAAATGCGATAATATAAGTGTTGCTAGTAACTTATGGCACAGCACTTTGGCTTATGCTCTAGCGCAGTGGATTAGTAACTCAGCCCAACCTCGAAATATTAAGAACATAATACTTAGTGGCGGTTGTTTCCAAAATAAGCTACTACTAACAGAGACTTACCGTCAACTTAAAGAAATGGATTTCAATATTTATATATCAGAGAAAGTTCCTCTAAATGATGGTGGTGTAAGCCTTGGACAAGCTTGGCTCGGTGCCAAAAAATATAAAAAAGGTGAGTAAAATGTGCTTAGCAATACCCGCAGAAATTGTAGAAATCAAAGAAGATAATCAAGCAATTGTTAATGTTGGCGGTGTAAAAAAAAATATCTCTCTAGCTCTACTAAGAGATAAAGTTCTTATCGGTGATTTTGTCATAATCCATGTTGGTTTTGCTCTTAGCAAACTAGATAAAGAAATGGCTCATCAGACTCTAGAGGATCTAAAAAGTATAATATAAAAGGGGTAATGTTATGGATTACATACAAGAGTTTAGGGCCCCAGAAGTTGCAAAATCTCTTCTACAACAAATCGCTAAAGAAGTTGACCCTAATAGACAATATAACCTAATGGAATTTTGTGGTGGGCATACACATGCTTTACACCGTTATGGCATTCCTAGTCTTTTGCCTAACAATGTCAAAATGATACACGGACCAGGTTGTCCTGTATGTGTACTACCTATCAAAAGAGTGGATCAAGCAATATTTTTGGCATCACAAAAAGATGTAATCTTCTGTAGCTACGCAGATATGATTCGCGTACCAGGGTCTCACCAAGATAGTCTAATCAAAGCAAAAGCGCGTGGTGCTGATGTACGGATGATCTACTCAGTAGAAGATGCTCTAAAATTAGCTGAAGAAAACCCTGATAAAAAGGTTATATTCTTTGCTATTGGTTTTGAGACAACTACGCCACCAACTGCTGTAGCTATACAACTAGCTATAGCTAAGAAATTAGATAATTTTCTAGTATTTTGTAATCATGTACTTACACCTGTAGCTATGCAAGCGATCTTATCTGAAGATGTTAAGATTGATGGTTTTTTAGGTCCATCTCATGTCAGTGTGATTATTGGTAGTAATGCTTATGATAAAGTAACTAAAGAATACCAAAAGCCAATGGTTGTAGCAGGTTTTGAGCCTTTGGATGTACTACAATCTATACTTATGCTTATCAAGATGATAAACGCTGGCAAAATAGGTGTAGAGAACCAGTATACAAGGGCTGTAGTACCAAATGGCAACCAGCTAGCACAAGATTTAATAACTCAATATCTAAAAATTAGAGATACTTTTGAATGGCGTGGACTTGGATATATTGCAAATAGTGCCTTAGAGATCAAAGACGAATATGCAAACTTTGATGCTGAAAAATACTATCAAATCCCCGAGGTGCAAGGGCTAGAGCATAAGCAATGTGCTTGTCCTGATATTCTAAGAGGCTTAAAAGAGCCAAAAGATTGTAAATTATTTGGTGTTGTATGTACTCCAGAGCAACCTATGGGAGCTTGTATGGTTTCATCAGAAGGTGCCTGTGCGGCACATTACCAATACGGAGACTAAAATGGCTGTGAAATTAAACATCAAAAATGGTGTAGTCGATCTAGCGATGGGTGCTGGTGGTAAGGCTATGCATCATTTAATCGAGCAGATGATTAAAAAAAGTTTTGATAGTCAATATCTAGCTCAAGCAGAGGATCAAGCTGTACTACCGCACATAAATGGTAAGATCGCTATGACAACAGATAGTTATGTAATCACGCCATATTTCTTTAGAGGTGGCAATATTGGCAGTCTTGCAATTCATGGTACAGTTAATGATCTAGTAGTAGGTGGCGCTAAACCATTATATATATCTGTAGGACTTATTTTAGAAGAGGGTCTACCTCTTAGAGATTTAAAAGTAATCCTAGATTCTATGGCAGAGGCAGCTAAAAAAGCAAATGTTCAAATTGTAACTGGAGATACTAAAGTTGTAGAGAAAGGTAAAGGAGATGGCATCTTTATCAATACAACTGGAGTTGGTGTAATTCGTAATGACTTTGTCACTAGAGATACTCTTGAAGATGGTGATGAAATTATCATAAATGGTTCTCTAGGTGATCATGGTGTCGCTGTAATGTCACAGCGAGCTGGACTTGATTTTGAGTGCCAAATAGTAAGTGATGCAACATCTTTAGATGGCTTGATAGACTCGATTTATGAGAACAATTGTAAAGTAAAAACAATGCGTGACCCTACTCGTGGAGGAGTTGGTGCAACCCTAAATGAATGGGCAAACCAACATAATGTAGCTATTGAGATAGATGAGGAAAAACTTCCTATATCTAAAGAAGTTCAAGCAGCGTGTGAGCTACTTGGTTTAGATCCATTATATATCGCCAATGAAGGCAAAGTTTTAATCGCTTGTAAGCCTAGTCAGACTCAAAAGGTTTTAGACTGCTTAAGGGGTCATCCGTTAGGAGAAAATGCCCAAGTGATAGCAACCGTAAGAAAAAGTGAGCAACCACAAGTATTTATGAAAACCACATTTGGTGGCAAAAGACGTGTGGATTGGTTAAATGGTGAGCAATTACCAAGAATATGTTAAGGAGAGTAATATGAGTCAGTTTTATTTCTTAAAACATGATGACCTAGATAGAATGATTTCTTACTTCTCAGGGCAAGGCTATGAAGTTATGGCGCCAGCAGTTAGAGATAAATCTATTGTTTATGACAATATAAACAATGCAAGCGAGTTGCCTTGGGGTTATGTAGATATACAAGAGCCGGCAAAATATGAAGTCATCAAAACAGATGCTAAAAAAGCTTTTGGTTGGAGTGTACCAGTTCAGTCTGTTAAGCCGATGCTTTTTGAAGAGAAAGAAACACTCTGGAGAGTTTCTCGTGATGAGAGTGGCAAACTAACATTCAATCAAAGTTTAAATAATAAAAAATATGCTGTACTAGGTGTTAGACCTTGCGATCTAAGAGCTATTGAAATTCAAGATAGAGTGTTTGTTGAAAATGCTTATCAAGATGTACGCTATAAAGCTAGAAGAGAAGCTATGTTTATCGTAGCTGCAAACTGTACTACAGCACATAGTAACTGTTTCTGTATCGCTCTAGGAGATAAGCCAGAAGCGGATAAAGGTTTTGATCTAGCTATGACAGAAATTGAGAATGGTTTTGTGATAGAGACAGGTAGTGATAAAGGTAGACAAACCATATTAGCACTACAGTTAGAACCAGCAACAGGCGCTCAAACATATCAAGCTGAACAAAAAGTAAAAGCTGTGTATGGTATGCAAAAGAAAACTCTACCACCAATAGCTCAAGTAGAAAAAGCACTAACTAGCTCATATGATCATCCACAATGGGATGATGTTGCAGAGCGATGTCTATCTTGTGGTAGCTGTACGCAATCATGCCCTACTTGCTTCTGCCATACAGAAAAAGAGCAACCAAGCTTAGATGGTAAAGAAAGTGAGCATACACGTGAATGGGATTCATGCTTTGGTCTAGATCATAGCTATACTCATGGTGAACTATATCGTGAAGAACCAAAACACAGATATCGCCAATGGCTAACTCACAAGTTTGGTACTTGGAGAGAGCAGTTCAAAACTAAAGGTTGTGTTGGTTGTGGTCGTTGTATCACATGGTGTCCTGTAAAAATTGATGTTACAGAAGAAATTAACGCTATTTGTGAGGAGAAATAATTATGATATACCCACAAGATGCTTATTTACCTCATGAAGCTGAGATAGTTGAGTTTATCAAAGATGCTGATGATATTTTTACCCTACGTTTACGCTTTGTAGATGAAGAGTTACGCAAAAATTACAAATTCCACCCAGGTCAGTTTAATATGCTGTACTTATATGGTGT
The DNA here is from genome assembly GCF_008711475.1 of Francisella sp. SYW-2. NCBI lineage: Bacteria > Pseudomonadati > Pseudomonadota > Gammaproteobacteria > Thiotrichales > Francisellaceae > Francisella > Francisella sp. SYW-2. Next base: position 6,124 of record NZ_VXKO01000011.1, read on the forward strand.
TGGTGAAGTTGCAATATCTATTGTTAATGATAGAAATTTTGCTGATGATATCTTTGAGCATACAATCCAAGTAGTTGGTCGTATAACTAAGGGTATGGACAAACTAAAAACTGGTGAAACTATAGGTGTTAGAGGTCCATTTGGTAGCTCTTGGCCTGTAGAGCAAGCAAAAGGTAAAGATGTTGTAATTATGACGGGCGGTCTTGGTAATGCTCCTCTAGTTGCTGCAACAGAAGAAATCCTAAAAGATAGAGATGCTTTTGGTAAAGTATATGTCGTACAAGGCATTCGTGATACTTCTGGTCTTATCTACCAAGATAAATACACTCGCTGGAATAACCAACCAAATACACAGGTACTTCTAGCAGCTACAGCTGGCGAGCCTCACGGCCCATGGAAATGGTATGATGGCTTTGTAACTGCAGCAATTCCAGATCTTGATATTGATCACAAAAATACAGTGGTTATGACTGTTGGTCCTGAGATTATGATGAAAAATGTTGCCAAAGAATTTGCTAAAGTTGGTGTGCCAGAAGAGCAAATTTTTGTCAGCTTAGAGCGTAGCATGAAGTGTGCTATCGGACATTGTGGTCATTGCCAAATGGGCAAAGAATTTGTCTGTAAAGATGGTGCTGTATATGCTTATCCAGCTGTTAAGAAACTATTAGAAATAAAAGGAGTATAATTATGTCATCTCAAGATAAATTAAAAAATTTAGCTCCTAGACCAAAAATAGCTGTGCATAAATTCAGCTCATGTGATGGTTGCCAACTAGCTCTAATCAATGATGCTGTATCATTACTTACATTAGCTGAAATGGTTGATATTGTTCACTTTGCAGAAGCTGGTCCTCTAGATGAGTTTGCTGATGTTGATATTGCATTTATCGAAGGTAGTGTAAACACTCATCATGATATTCCACGCTTACAAAAAATTAGGGAAAAAGCAAAGTATGTAGTGGCTATCGGTGCTTGTGCCGTGGCTGGAGGTATTCAAGCTCTAAGAAACTATACAAATGCTGCCGAGCTCCTAGAATGGCAAAAAGCTGTATATCCTCAAGATACAGATGTAATTATCAAAGAAGATTTATCTACAGCAAAAGCTATCAAAGAGTATGTAAATGTTGATTTTGAAATCTCTGGTTGTCCTATAACTACGGAGCAAATACTCAAAGCTATCCGCCAGCTACTATTTGGTGTAGAGCCTGAGAAAGTTGTTGATCCAGTTTGTACAAGCTGTAAGCATGCTGGCGTTACTTGTGTAATGGTGGCAAAAGATGAGCCATGCTTGGGTCCTGTAACAGCAGATGGTTGCGGTGCAATCTGTCCAAAACTTGGACGTGGTTGTTATGGTTGTTTTGGTGCATCAAAATATGCCAATCTAGATGCAATGACAACTAGATTAAAAGAACTTGGTTTATCAGACAAACAAATCCAAGATAAATATAGATTTATCAGTAGCCAAGATGAAGTATTTAAAAAGGCTGGAGTATAATTATGAGTAGAGAAACAGTTATTGAAGTGCCTATTTTAGCCCGTGTTGAAGGTGAAGGTGCTTTAGATTTAAGAATTAAAGATGGAAAAATAGATAAGTGTGAGCTAAGAATCTATGAGCCACCTCGTTATTTTGAAAAATTCCTCGAAGGTAGAGAACCAAATGCAATTATCGATGCTGTAGCTCGTATCTGCGGTATCTGCCCTCTTGCATATCAAGCAGGCTTCTCAAGAGCTTATGAAACTGCTTTTGATATCACTAGAACTCAATGGATTGATGATATGCGTCTATTGATGTTTTTGGGTGAATGGATTGAGTCGCATTATCTACATGTACATTTATTAGCGGCACCTGACTTCTTAGGTTATAGATCAGCTATCGAGATGGCAAAAGACTACCCTAAAGAAGTTGTCCGAGGTGTTAAATTACAACATTTAGGTAATGATATACTTAAACTACTAGGTGGTAGATCTGTTCATCCTAATGGTATGAAAGTTGGTGGCTTCTACAAAGCTCCTTTGGTAAAAGAAGTACATGCACTGATTCCTAAGCTAAAAGATGCCCTAAAAGAAGCTAAAGATGTGGTTGAGTGGGTATCTAAACTATCATTCCCAGATACTACTATTCCGTTTAAGATGGTTAGCTTATCACATCCTACTGAATATCCTGTATTTGGTGATGATGTGATTACTAGTGATGGTGAGAAATTCCATATTAGTGAGTATGATGATCATTTCAGAGAGTTCCATGCTCCACAATCTACAGCGCTACACTCTACAACTATTGATGGTCAGCCAATACTTTTAGGTCCTCTGCCAAGAATCAACCTAAACTTCGACAAACTACCTAAGCATATCCAAGAAATGGCACATGCTACTGGTGTTAAATGGCCAAGTAAAAATATGTTCCATTCTGTAGTTGCTAGAGCTATCGAGGGCTACTGGGCGATAGAAAGAGCGTTACAAGTATGTGAAAACTACTCATATACAGATACTCCATGTGTTGACTATACTGTCAAGGCTGCCGATGCTTGGGGTGCTGTAGAAGCTCCGCGTGGTATTCAGATAGATCATATCAAGGTTAATAATCAAGGTTTAGCTGAGAAAATAAGAATATCAGCACCTACATCACAAAACTTACCTTGTATTGAGGCTGATCTGCGTATAGCTTTAGAAAACTTTGGTTTAGATAAGCCAGAAGATGAGCTAAGACTACATGCTGAGATGGTTATTCGTAACTATGATCCTTGTATATCTTGTTCTGCACATTTCTTAACATTGAATATTGATAGAGATTAAACACAATCAGTCATCCTATGACACATATTTTTTTAATTTAGCTATAAATTTCTAATTTAAGAAACAAAATTAGTTAAAATAAGTAGCGAAATATTAACTATGTTCATAATTTAAGGAACTAATATGAGAAAAAATATAACTATTTTCTCTGTACTAATCTTAGCGTTACTATTATTCCTAGCAACCCAAGATCTTAAAATGCTTAGTATGATTGGCATTGCCTTTATGCTAGGCCTTAGACATGGCTTTGATGCTGACCATATAGTTGCTATAGATAATGTAACAAGGCAACTAATAACTCAAAATAGAGCAAGTTTCAAAACTGGTTTATTTTTTGCTTTAGGTCATTCAACAATTGTCTTCTTGCTTACTCTACTTATAGTTATCGGCTTTAGTTTTGCCAGTATCGAGAAAACTAATGCTTTGGATGTGGGAGCTTTTTTTGGAACTATTGTATCGGCTGTATTTTTGCTACTAACAGGGACTATGAGTCTTCTCTCTCTAAAGAAAATGCTCAAAAATAAAACTAGTATGGCTCACGATCATACATCAAATTCTATATTGGCAAAACTTTTTAGACCTATAATCAAAGTCATAGATAGACCATATAAAATGTATTTTGTAGGCTTTCTATTTGGTTTAGGCTTTGATACCGCAACTGAGGTAGCTCTATTAGGCATGGCTGCTGCTAATGTACTAAATGGTTTATCTATTTGGTATATTATGTTGCTACCTATCTCATTTGCTCTAGGGATGATTATAGTTGACTCTATAGATGCTGGATTAATGTCAAAAGTTCTAAGCTTTAACTCAAAAGAGCAGAGATTTTATCGTTATAACATCATAATTTTGTGTATTGTGATAGCTGCTGCTTATATCGTTGCTTTAGTTGAATTGTTAGGCTTATTAAATACAAATATAGCTACAATTAATCTAGTTACAGACTTTGTTGATGATTATTCATCTACTATTGGCTTAAGCTTAGTAGCTATTTTCTCTGTATTTTTTGTGTTTAAGTTTGTAAATGTATACTCAAAAAGAAAAATAAAATAATACCTTACTGGACAGCATAATGTGCTACCCCTACAGAATTTTATTTATCATAAAAGGTAAAAAATGAAACAAAAAACTCTAATTCTTGGTATAGGATCACCTTTTGCAGATGATCAATTTGGTTGGTTTGTAGCCGATAAACTAGCTGAAGTTGTAAGAGAAAAAAATATTCAAAATATCACTGTAGAAAGTGCTGATAGACCAGGTTTAAATCTACTAACATTTCTAGATAGTGGATATGACAAAATTATCCTTATAGATGCGGTATATGCCAAAGTTACACCAGGTTCAGAGTTTTATTTCAAAGCAAAAGACATACTTAGCTTTGGTGGTTTTCTATCCTCACATAGCGTTGGAGTTGCGCCATCTTTAGCATTAGCTGATGCTGTAGGGATGGATATTAGCAATGTTGAGTTTTATGGTGTAGAGGGTCAAAGAATCTTTGAAAAAGATGAAATACTCTCTGATATTGTAAGAAATGCTATAGAGTCAATGTCTAAAAATATTATAAGTAAACTAGGCCTATAGTTTAGTAAACTTATAACTAAGAGCTAATATAAATTTATATAATTACTTTTGTAATAGCTTCTCAGCAGCATAAGGTGCAAAATACGTAAATATCCCACATGCACCAGCACGCTTAAACACTAGCAGAGACTCTAAAATAACTTTCTCATCTAACTCACCACAATCAACAGATTTTTTAAGCATATTATATTCGCCACTTACCTGATAAACAAAAGTTGGAAGTCTAAACTCTGACGATACTCTATAAACTATATCTAGATATGGCATACCAGGCTTGACCATAACACTATCAGCGCCTTCTGATATATCCATAGCTACTTCTCTAAGTGCTTCATCAGAGTTTGCTGGATCCATTTGATAGCCACGCTTATCGCGAAATTTTAATATTTTATCATTACCTGTTAGGTTAGTAGTACCTATAGCATCCCTAAATGGTCCATAAAATCCTGAAGCATACTTAGCTGCGTATGACATAATCTGCGTATCAACTAAACCCTCGTCTTCTAATGCTTGACGAATCATTCCAATACGCCCATCCATCATATCAGAAGGTGCAACGATATCACATCCTGCCTGCGCTTGAACTAGTGCTTGCTGAACTAGTACATCTACAGTCTGGTCATTCAATACCCTATGTTTATCGTCTAAAATCCCATCATGTCCGTGATCTGTGAAAGGATCTAAAGCTACATCACATATAATTCCGATATTCTTATTTTCATCTTTTGCAGCTTTTATAGCTCGACAAACAATATTTGATGGATTTACAGCCTCTGATGCTTGAGAGTCTTTCTTATGACTACTTATATTTGGAAAAAGTGCTATTGCTGGGATTCCTAACTCAGTTGCTTTTCTGACAATAGCTGGAACACTTTTTAGGCTATAACGAAATACTCCAGGCATAGACTCAATAGGAATATCCCCTTCATCATCACGATCATGTATAAATACAGGCCAAATTAAATCACTTGGCGAAAGAGTATTTTCTGCAATTAACTTTCTTGACCATTCAGTCTGTCTAGTTCGACGAAGTCTGGTTTTTGGGTAACTCTCAAATGACATATAATAATCCCTTAAGGTTTTTAACTTTAAATATTTATCTGAGCAAATTCTAACTTGTGTTAACAACACGTTATACGAAGCAGATTATCAAACTTTTGATAAAAAAGAGTTTAGATAAATATTGTCAGAATAAACTCTGAGGTGATTATAATTTATTTTTTATAAAATTGTTATCTTTGATACAAAAATACATCAGGCCTCTGTAGTAGCTGATGACAAAGAATCAAATAACTTTTGTATTGCCTCAGCAGGAATATTACGAGTTATAAAAACTAATCTAGTACGATGATCATTATCTGGCCATTCATCGAGCCATCTAACAGAATGAAAAAGATGTTGTACTCCGTGTATAACCACAGGCACCTCCTCTCCCACTATATTTATAATACCCTTAACTCGAAGCAAGTTTGGTCCTGATATAGCTGAAACTAGCTCTAGAAACAAATTAAATGCCATCAAACTAATAGGAGTATCACTAGTCATTGAAAAAGCTTGTATTTCACTACTATGGCGATTTATATTATGATGGTCGTGGTCGTGGTCGTGGTCGTGGTCGTGGTCGTGGTCGTGGTCGTGGTTATGATGCTGATCAAACTCTTCGATTGCAAGCCACTTTAAAATTTCTTCAGATTTACTATCTGAATCATAAGTATTTAAACCTATTATTGCTGATATTACAGCACCTTTATCTGCACCATCTATTATTTGAGTTGATGGATTTATTGACCTTAATACACTTATTAGATTTTCTTGTGTTTTTTTGTCAGCTATATCTGTCTTAGAAATAACAATTCGTTCAGCCATTGCGGCTTGTTTAAGAGCTTCTTGATGTATATCTAAAGTTGAAGTCCCATTAATCGCATCAACAATAGTAATCACCCCTGCTAACTTATAATTTTGATGAAGCTCGAATGATCTCATTAATGTATGGATTATAGGTGCTGGATCTGCCAAACCTGTAGTTTCTATTACAACTCTATCGAACTCTTTCGTATCTTTGTTTGACAGTTTATTTGCTAAATTAAGTAATGTTTGAGTCAAATCTGCTCTAATAGTACAGCAGATACAGCCATTTTGGAGTTCAACAATATCTTCATCACTATGTTCAACTAAAGCATGATCTAGTCCAACTTCACCAAACTCATTAATTATTATAGCTGTTCTTGACATTCCTTCTTGTCTAAGAAGCTTAGATAAGAAAGTAGTCTTTCCACTACCTAGAAAACCTGTGATTACGATCACAGGAATAAGTTTTTGAGGAGCCATATCTTGCATTACTAATACCTAACCTTTATTGATTTTGTATCTAGACAATATAAATCTTATCAAATACTATTAAATGTTATAATATAACATATTAAGAGTTTTAAGTTAAATCTTCTTGTGTACTGAAGCTATGGTAAAATCTATTGGAAAAAACAGATCTCAATCAAAAGATAAATTAGTACTATCAGATATATACGATGATAATATTAATATCTCTATATGGCAGAGAAATATTAGTGAAAACTTAGCTATAGCTGCTAAAAATTACATTAGAGAAAGTAGCAGTACTCATACTCTACCTATAATAGTCAAACCCTTAGATGTCAAAGAACAACTAACTAAGCAGCTACCAAACTTTCCTCTGCGAAATTATTTAATTGAAGATATAACAGAGATCATCGATATGTTTTGTTATCTTTTTGATTTAGAACAAGCCGGTCTAAGATTAGCTATTATTGATAAAGCTATGTGCCCTCGTTTTCATGTTGATCATGTGCCATGTAGACTTGTAACAACTTATTCAGGTACAGGAAGCGAATGGTTATATAATGAGGAAGTCGATAGAAACTTACTAGGTAAGGTCGATAATCCTTTCTTGAATAAAAATACAAATATTCAAAAACTTAATACTGGAAATATTGCATTACTTAAAGGGGAATCTTGGATAGGCAACTCAGGCTCAGGTATAGTTCATAGATCACCAAATATTGTAGATGGAGAAAGAAGGTTACTATTAACTTTAGACTTTGCCTAAAGTAATTTGGAAACTATAGCCCCCAACTATAAGTTTTAAATATACTCCTTTTTAGTAATCTAACTTTTCACCATTTATCAGATCAGCAGGTAGTTTGACAGTCATATAAATTGCTCCACCTAATGCAAAGCCTATTGCTGCAAATGGAGCTACAAAAGCATTAACTATATCGCTATCACCTGAATGATATTCTCCATTATAGAGAATATCTTGTGTCTTTGAAGCCCCTTTGAATAAGCCAAAAAAAGAACCAATTGGTGCAGTTGCCAATAAGGCCACATCTGTAACTGGTGTAACTACAAACTCATCTAAAAAACCTTTACTCTCTACTTTTGAAGTATTAGAAGGAGCATTTATCGGATCATTACTAATACCAGTATCAGCAAAGCTATAGTTTAATAGAAAGAGAAAAAAGCATATACAAAATACTATTTTTTTAATCATAAGTTTTTGCCTTAAATAGTTTATCAATTCAGTATAGTATAAAATACTCAAATAAATAAATTATTATATTTTTTATGTTTACGAAAAAATTAAACTTAACCATATTGCTCTAATCATTAAGAATTTAGAATATTCTGAAAAATTTTACTCTAATATCCTTGGTTTTGAAAAAATATAGAGACCAAATTTTGAATCTAAAGGTTTGTGGTACAGAGCTGGAGATTTTTATTTGCATTTAATACTATCAGAAACAATGACTAGACCTTTTATTGACCCTATAAATCAGACTGCTCAAACACATTTTGTAATAGCTCTTACCACTATAGATTACACAGAATTTCTAGCAAAATTAAAGTCTTTAGATATTAAAATAATAAGTGAAGAATTTAGTAAAGAAACAAATACAAAGCAGGCTTTTTTCTATGACCCTAGCTTTAATATGATTGAGGTAAATAATTAATTAGATAAATACTAATCAACCGAAATTCGCTTATATTTAATCTTAGTAATAGCATCATATTTATCGCCAAGACGGCGTTTTTTGTCTTCGATATAAGCATCGTAGTTGCCTTCAAACCAAACTACTTCACTATTACCCTCAAAAGCAAGCATGTGTGTAGCAATACGGTTTAGGAACCATCTATCGTGTGAAATAACCATGATACAACCTGGGAAGGCTAATATAGCTTCCTCAAGCGCTCTTAAAGTCTCGACATCAAGATCATTTGTCGGTTCATCTAGTAGAATAACATTACCACCACTTCTTAGTAGCTTCGCAAGATGGACACGGTTTCTCTCACCACCTGATAGCTGAGAAATGTATTTCTGTTGATCAGCACCTTTGAAGTTAAATCTACCTACATATTGGCGTGATGGAATAGTGAATTTACCTACTGTAATTACATCTAAACCATCAGCAATTTCTTCCCAAACAGTTTTGCTATCATCAAGAGCATCACGAGATTGATCTACATAAGCTAGATTTACAGTTTCACCGATATTTATCTCACCAGAATCAGGAGTTTCTTTACCAGTTAGCATCTTAAAGAATGTAGACTTACCAGCACCGTTAGCTCCAATAATACCAACAATCGAACCTGGATATACATCCATATCAAGACCATCTACAAGAAGCTTATCATCAAACGATTTAACAAGATCTTTAACCTTGATAACATTATTACCAAGTCTTTCACCAGGTGGAATATATAGCTCTTGAGTCTCGTTTCGTTTTTGAAACTCTTGAGAGCTTAACTCATCGAATTTCGCTAATCTAGCTTTTGATTTAGCTTGGCGACCTTTGGCATTTTGACGTACCCACTCTAGCTCTTCTTTAAGCGCTTTTTGATGTGAAGATTCACGTTTCTCTTCCATCTCTAGACGTTTTTGCTTTTGCTCAAGCCATTGTGAATAGTTACCTTTAAATGGTATACCTTCTCCTCTATCAAGCTCAAGAATCCACTCAGCAACATTATCTAAGAAATATCTATCATGGGTAATAGCTACAACTGTACCTTTATATTCTGCCAAGAATTTCTCTAACCATGCTACAGATTCAGCATCTAAGTGGTTAGTAGGCTCATCTAGAAGTAGGATATCAGGAGCAGATAATAGAAGTTTACATAAAGCAACACGACGAGCTTCACCACCAGATAGCTTAGTAACATCAGCATCCCAAGGTGGAAGGCGAAGAGCTTCTGCAGCAACCTCTAGCTTACGATCAATCTCCCAAGCACCAGCGGCATCTATAGCATTTTGTAAATTACCTTGCTCTTCTAGAAGTTTAGCCATTTCATCATCTGACATTGGCTCACAAAACTTCATACTAATTTCATCAAACCTAGTAAGCATCTCTTGCAAGTGTGATAGTGCCTCTTCAACATTACCTCTTACATCTTTTGTTTCATCAAGCTTCGGTTCTTGTGGTAGATAACCAATTTTGACACCTTTACGTGGAGCTGCTTCACCAACAATATCAGTATCAAGACCAGCCATAATTCTAAGTAGAGTAGATTTACCAGAACCATTAAGACCTAATACACCAATCTTTGCACCATCAAAAAATGATAGTGAAATATCTTTAAGGATATATTTGTTAGGTGGCACAACTTTGCCGACCCTATGCATTGAGTATATATATTTTTCAGCCATGCAAATTATTTTTGAAAATTTTAGATAAACAGATTATAGCAGATGATTAAAATAGTTTCTTTTATAAAGCAAAAATGACTTATTTTTTTGTTTTTTACAAAACCATATTCACTATAATTTAGTTATTTTCATGATATTATCTTACGAACAATTTGACCTAATTATTGCGAGTTAGGTACTTTTATTTAAACTTTGAAATTAGAGATAAAAAAATGAAAGACTTACAACTAAAAACTATTTTTCTTTGTTCTTTAGGCATGGTTCTAGAATATTTTGATTTTATAATATATCTGAGCTTTTCTGAAGTGATTGGAGCTCATTTACTTCATAGTTCTAACTCCCAAATTATCATACTTTTAATATTTGCTTTAGGTTTTGTTACAAGACCTATTGGTGGCATTATCTTTGGACAAATTGGTGATAGAGTTGGACGCAAAAAAGTATTGGTAGCTGCTGTTCTTTTGATGACAATTGGCACATTAGGTATTGGTCTTATTCCTGATGCTTCAGTCATAGGAATATATGCTGGTTTACTATTACTTACTTTTCGTATTATGCAAGGTCTTTCTGCTGGTGGAGAGGTCAATAGTGCATTTACATACCTAAACGAAACTATCATTACTAACAAAATATATCCTATCGCAGCAGTAATGATCTCTGCAGCTATAGGTGTAATGCTTGCTAAGCTACTAACGATAATACTTAATTTTATTTTCCCTGACAATTATGCTTGGAGAATTGCTTTTATACTTGGTTCTACGCTAGGGATTGTTACTTTTTATATAAGAAAAGAGCTACATGAGAGTCCTCTTTTTACCCAATTATTACAAACTAATCAACTGACAAAAAATCCAATTATTGAGCTATTTAAACATTACAAAATGCCATTATTAGGTTGTTTTTTGATGACTGCTAATGTTATGTCTTGTATTACATTGTTCTATTATGCTTTACCAAGCTATTTAACAAATCTATCTAGTTATAGCTCTAACAGTATGCTCAAGATTAGCATTATAGGCTTACTTATGATGTGTATATTTGGCTTACTATCAGCATTGCTAATAAAGAAAGATAGCATTCCAAAGTTGGATAATTGGTTCTTACTTTTATCATCAATATTATCTATCTGGTTATGTTATGCTTTTATTCATAGTTCACACTATATGGTTGCGTATTTAGTCTATAGTATTTTTTTTAGTGCTTATATTATGATTGCTCAATTTAGATGTATTAATGCACTACCTGTCAAAGTAAGATTAGTTGGTATGGGAATTGGTTATGGTTTAGGTTCTGCTGTTTTTGTTGGATTTATGCCTCTTATAACACAGTCTCTTATTCTAGAGTACCACTCACTTTATATACCTGCTTTTATTGCTATTATTACAGCAGTATTATCTTTAGTAGGTTCTCTTATTCTAAATATAACTTCCCATACTAAAAAAATAAAATTATGAAAAAAAGTATAAGTAGTAAAAGTACGGTAATAAATGTTATACAAAAGCTTTTTATACTAAACAGTGGCTTTGGATTAGGATTTAACTCTCTTAGCCGTTTAAAATACTCTTCATTAGATTCACCTACTTTCCTTTTCTTTGGATTTAAATCATAGTCTGCACTTATTGAATCAGCTATATTATTTCCTATAGGAAAATAAATATTGATAATAGGTAAAAAGACTAGAAACAAAATTCCTAAAACAATAAATAAAACTGTCATATTATTTATGCTTACTTCTCATAACCAACATACTCTATAGAATTGCTTGTTACTTCAAACTTAAATATCACTAATCTAAACCTAAAAAGAAACATGCCATCAGTGATATTATCTTCTTTGACTCTTCTAACAATCTCTTCTTCTAGAGATTCATTTGTATATCTACATAAATCAAAAATACTTGTAAAATCAGTATATAATTTTTCAAAGTTTATAGTTTTCATTATTGTTTGTGATGTAAAATAAATCTATACAACCAAATATACATTACGGTAAAAGTTATCTCTATTAATAATTCTACTAAAAATAATTTTTCTAATCCCCCAGGTAGCCCCATGCGCAAAGGAGGAAGTAGAGATTTTTTAAGATTTATTTTTTCTTCTATGTTTAAAAAGCATAAAGAAAGTTTTCCTAAAGACCATGTTTTAGAAAAACAACAAGCCTTAGAACAATTAGATAAATCAAATGATTATAGTATTACTTGGTTAGGGCATGCTGCTTTTTTGATTAAGCTTAATGAATATTTTATTGTTACAGATCCTTTTTTAAGTAAAAATGCTGGGCCTGGATTTTTAGGACCAAAACGAGAAATATTTTCTCCTTTAGATTTAAGTGAGCTTCCAAAAATTGATATGCTTATTATTAGTCATAATCATTATGATCATTTAGACTCAAAAGTTATAAAGAACTTTCCAAATAAAGAAAATATCAAAGTAATAGTACCACTAGGGCTTAGTAGTTTTTTTATCAAAAGAGGGTTTAAAAATGTAACAGAAATGAACTGGTGGCAAGAGATTAATATAAATAATATTACTATAGGCTGTTTACCATGCGTTCATTTTTCTGGGAGGGGTTTATTTGATAGAAATAAAACTCTATGGGCCAGTTTCTCAATCAAAGATAAATACAAGAAAATATGGTTCTCAGGAGACACTGCTTATGGCGAAGTATTTAAAGAAATTGGTAAAAAAGAAGAATATTTTGATCTCGCTTTAATAGGTATAGGAGCATATGAACCTCGTGATTTTATGTGTTCTGTACATGCTACTCCGGAAGAAGCAATTCAAATAGCCAAAGATATCAAAGCGACCAAAACCATAGGCATGCACTGGGGAACTATCAGACTTACACCAGAGCCTTTTTTTGAGCCACCTAAAAGATTCAAACAAGCAGCTATAAATCAAAAATATGGCGATAATAATGCTTTGATTTTAAAAATTGGTGAAACTATAAATTTAGAAATCTAATAGGGTTGATTAGAAATTAACTAGCATTCGAGTACAGCTAATCGCAATAATAAGCATAAGAATCCCCGTAACTCGTTCTACCCACTGCCAAACAACTAATTTTTGGATAAATTTTCTTAGAAAAAGCCAATTACAACAAATCAATGATTATTTTGATATATAAAACATATTGTATATTACGCTGATTGAATACTATTACTCCTAATTTTAAATAGATTATTTCTTTTATAAAAAATCCTAAGTCCCATAATAAAACTAATAACTGATAATACACTTATAATACTTAGCATAAAACCAATCGATGGATTCATACTTGATGCAATAATACTTATCAAGAAAATCCCACACATTTGCATGGATCCATAAAAAGCACTAGCTACTCCTTTCATATTATCAAATAAACTCAAAAGATTTGCTGCTGAAATTGGTATTACTATTCCACAAGCTAAGAAAAAAATAGCAAGAATAAATAAAAGATCAAATAGTTCTAATAGATTTAATAAATCTAAAATTATCAATATATTAGATGATAAGAACATAAGAAATAATCCAAACAGTATAACCTTATTTTTATCCATATATTTAAGCAATATCATTGATGTCAAAAAACGTGAAACAATTATCATCATTAATAAAAGTGTTGAGATCATACCAAAAGCTACTGATGTTAAATGATAATCCTTGATCAATATAAACGATCCTATTACATCAAACGAAATTCCTCCTGATAAACCAGTAATAATAAAAAGTAGATAAATCCAAAATTTCTTATTTTTTGCAACAATTAGATAGTTACTGACTAAATGACTAATATTCATTGCTTTAGGATTTTTATCTTTATTAGTTTCTGGTAATAAAAAAAGTACAGCAATAAATAAACTAACTGCAAAAATAAACATAAAAATAAAATTGCTCTGCCAACCAAAATGAAACTGTAAAAAACCTCCAATAACTGGAGAAATAGCTGGAGCTACGGCAAAAAATATACTCATCCAAGATACTGCTTTTAAAAAGTGTTCTTTTCTAAAAGAGTCCTGAACCAGTGTTCTAGCCAAAGTAATTAAAGCTCCTGCACCGAGACCCTGTATAGCTCTACTAAAAATTAGAAATATAATAGAATGAGAGAGAATACATAATATTGAACCTAAAGCAAAGATTATAGATCCTATTAAAATTAAAGGTTTCCTACCGTATTTATCTGATGCTGGTCCATAGATAAGCTGAGATATAGCCATTGTTACAAAAAAACTTGAAACTGTCATTCTAGATAATGATGAACTTGTATCAAAATAATCTGTAATTGCTGGAAGAGAAGGTGTAAACATCATCGCACCAAAGAAATAACCACAACCTAAAGCTATTGTAAAAATTGTTAGCATTACAACACCTAAAGGTTTTTTTCTGACTAAAATCATAGGAAGAGTCTCTTTTTTTAAATTCTATTGAACACTTGATCAATAATATTACCACCTAATGATCGATCGTTCAATAGAATTTAAAACATACTATCTGCTATAATTTCTAAAAACTTATGAAACTCTTAAAATTAATGGAATCTAAAACTCATAAAACTGCTAAAAAAATTATTAAATCTGCAAAAGTGTTATTTCTTGAAAATGGTTTTAATGGCACATCTATTAGAGATATTGCTAAAAAAGCTAATGTACAAAGCTCTCTTATATATCATTATTTTTCTAATAAGACTGACTTATGGAAAGCTGTTAAAGAATCTTTAATAAATTCTGAAACATTTTCTGATATCAAAGACTGTATAAAGGAAGATACATTTGAAGAGTTCTTAAAAAAGCTAGTCAAAGCAAGGTTTAATATTCATACAAAAAATCCTGATATACTAAAAATGTTAGACTGGCAGCGCTTAGAAAAAAACTCTTCTTTATCAGGTATCAAAAATCAGCAAAAATTCGCATCGTTTGATCAACTTGAAGAAAAAATAAAAGATTTTCAAAATAATGGACAACTATCCAAAGATTTTTCTGCTAAATATGTCCTTCTATTTATATCATCTGCAACGTTAGCTCCATTTATACGCTCTTATGAGTTAGATAAAGATATATTAGAAGAAAATGACTTTATTAAAACAACCACTACGCTTTTATTAAAAGCATTCAAATAATTATAAAACTAAATATTTCTCGCAAAAACAATAAGTGTTAATCCTAAAATATAAGTTATAAACATTAGTACTATCAACTTATTTGTACCTTTTGGTGCTTTGGCAAATTCTTTCCAAATAAATACACCCCAGAATGCCGCTATCATTGTTGCACCTTGACCCAAACCATACGAGATAGAAGGTCCAGCAATACCAGAAGCTATAAAGTTAAGACAAGATCCAATCCCCCAAATCACACCTCCTAATATACCAATAGTATGCAACCATGGCGTACCTTGAGAGAAATAGTCTTTAAACTTAAGTTTCTTGCCTGAAATAGGAAATTTAATCATCCAACCATTGATTACAAAGTTAGATACAAAAATACCTACAGCAAATATAAAACTAGCTGTATAAGGAGTCATTAAGCCAGCCTGAGGAGTTACAAAATCATTTGAGATTGATTTAATAACCAATGGATAGAAAAAGCCCATTAAGATACCTGAAATAATAGAAACTATAAATCCTTTAAGCATATTTTTGCTTTTATTATCAGAAATACGCTTATATATGACAGCATCAATAATAATTGCTGCAAGTACGCTCAAAACTCCTAAAAACAAGACTACAGGCTGACCTAGAGGTGTTGCTATATAGTTTGTAATCACACCTATGACTAGAGCCAAACCAATAGCTAAAGGAAAAGCTACAGACATACCCGCAATATCAATAGCAGCTACAAGTAGTATATTAGCTAAGTTAAAAACCACACCACCCATAAAAGCATAAATAAAACTCTCAGATGAAGCTTGAGAAATATCACTAAAGAATAATCTACCTTCTGTACCAAAACTTCCCATAGTTATAGCTAAGACAAAAGATACTATCAAAATCCCTAAAGCATAATCCCAATAATACTGTTGAAAAGGCCACTCTTTTATCGAGAGCTTTTGTGTATTTGCCCAAGAACCCCAACATAGCATCGTAATTATGCAAAAAAATACCGCAACACCGTACGAGTGTAGTACAACCATTTTAAATCTCCATATATTATATTTTTTGTTCTAGATAAGTATTCAATTTCTCTAAAGTAGGTGCTGAATCTTCTGCTCCCTCTATAGTTACTGCTAGAGCTGCTGCTGTATTAGCTATCTCGATTGATTGTTCTATAGATAATCCTTTGTCTAGACAAAATGCCAAAACACCATTAAAAGTATCTCCTGCAGCTGTAGTGTCTACCACATCTACTTTTTTGGTAGCAAATAATTTTTGTTCTTGACCATTATTTTTTGATAATAAAGCGCCTTGTTCGCCCAAAGTTATTATAACAATAGCTACACCCTTATTATGCAGCTCTTTTGCTGCCTGCTTAGCTGTATTTACATCTTTGACCTCTATACCTGACAAAATAGATGCCTCAGTCTCATTAGGAGTTAGGATATCAACCTTTTTAAGTAATTCTTGAGGTAGTTCTCTAGCTGGTGCAGGATTAAGAATAAATGTCTGCTTATCAGTGATTTTGTCAGCTAAATACTCAATAGTTTCCAAAGGAGTTTCTAGCTGAGTTAATATGATATTAGCTTGTTGGATTTTTTGGTTATGCTTGTCCAAAATTTGTTGATATAATTTAGCATTAGCTCCCATTACTACATTAATAATATTTTGACCCTGATTATCAACACAAATAAAAGCCAAGCCTGTGTTACTACCAGAATCTTGATTGATAGTTGAACTATCTAAACCTTCTTTTTTATAAAACTCTAAAAGCCTATCTCCAAAACTATCTTTACCAAGATTTGTAATAAAAGTTACATTTTTTCCAAGTCTTCTTGCAGCTACAGCCTGATTAGCTCCTTTACCACCACAAAACTCTTCATAATTCTGGCTTATTATTGTTTGACCTTTTTGCGCAAGTTGATCAACTTTTACAACTAAATCTCTGTTAGCACTTCCTATAACAACTACTGACATATTAACTTATATATTTTTTGTGAGTAGGTTATTATAAGATTTTATCGATTATAGCTCTATAAAATACACAGTAATAATTATTATAGATATGAGATACTTAGATAAGTATAAAGAAAATTACAACTCCAAACTTTTACTAACGATTTCAAAGACATTTTTACTAGGGTTTGAGACTTTGATTTTCTCAAGAGCATCTTTCATCATAGCTTGCCTATCAGAGTCATAACGCTTCCAACTCATTAGATTTCGAGCCATTCTTGCAGCAACTTGATGATTAAATTCATCAAGCTCTAGTACTGTATCCGCCATGAAAGCATATCCTAGACCATCTTTACGATGATATTGCGAGAAATTAGCACCAAAACCACCAATTAATGAGTAAACTTTATTAGGGTTTTTTGCATTATATGCAGGATGATTAACTAAGCTTTTGACAATATCTAAAGCTAATTCATGAGAGATTTGAGCTTGAGATAGTAGCCATTTATTTACAACTAAGTCTTCATGCTTCCAACGACTATAAAACTCATTAATAGCATTATCACGAACTTGCTTATCATTAGACTTTAACAATGCTGAAAATGCAGTTTGTTGATCTGTCATATTATCAGCACTATCAAATAACTGTTGTGCTAGCTTTGTACCTTGACTTTGATCACTAGCATTCATCAGATAACTCAAGCAGACACCTTTTAGCTTTCTTTTAGCAATTTGCTCAGCTGATAGACTATATGGCTTATTATCATTGCATTGTTGATATATCTCTAACCAATCATCTTTTAGCTTATCTGCTAGCTGATTCATCACTTTTTTGCGAGATTTCACAATCTCATCAACCATAATCGTTGGCATAGCCTCAGCAATTGTAGATTCGCTAGGTATCATTAGAGCATCACTAATTAAGGCTTTATCTAAACCTTTATCATGTAAAATTGATTTAAAAGCATTTAAAAACTCTGTATCTACATCGGCATTGTTCAAGATTATTTTAGTAGCTAATTGCTGTAAAGAGTCCCAACGATTAAAAGCATTATTATCATATTTAACGATATGTAATAGTTCTGTTTCAACACGTTCATGCTCAACCTTCACAGGTGCAGAAAAATCTCTAAATAGAGAAGCTACTGGTTTTGCAGAAATGCCTTTAAATACATAAGTTTGTTTTTGTTCTTTTAGCTCTATAATTTGCTCATGTATATTTTTACCATTAGGTGTGATAAGACCCATTTTAACAGGTATATGTAGAGCTTGTTTTTCTTTTTGATCTGCTGTTGGCGGAGTAGTTTGCTCTAGTGTTAGACTATAAATTTGATTTTCTGCATCGTAGTTTTCTGTAACTTTAATACTTGGTGTACCTGATTGAGCATACCATCTTTTAAATAAACTAAAATCACGATTATTTGCATCTGCCATAGCATTTACAAAATCATCACAAGTAACAGCTTGACCATCATGTCTTTCAAAATATAGCTTCATACCTTTTTGGAAGCCTTCTTCACCTAATAGAGTATGAATCATGCGAATTATTTCAGCACCTTTATGATAAACCGTTACAGTATAGAAATTATTCATCTCAATGTACGACTCAGGGCGGATAGGGTGAGACATTGGACTAGCATCTTCAGCAAATTGAGCACTTCTAATAATACGTACATCATCAATTCTTTTAACATCTCTAGAGTTTAAATCAGAAGTAAACTCTTGGTCTCTAAATACAGTCAAGCCTTCTTTTAAGCTAAGCTGGAACCAGTCTCTACAAGTAACTCTATCGCCTGTCCAATTATGAAAATATTCATGTCCCACTACACTTTGTACCAACTCAAAATCTTTATCTGTAGTAGTCTTATCACTAGCCATAATATATTTGGTATTAAAAATATTTAGACCTTTATTCTCCATTGCACCAGCATTAAAATCAGGCACAGCTACAATCATAAAAGTATCTAAATCATACTCTAAACCAAATCTATCTTCATCCCATTTCATAGAGTCTTTAACAGCTTGCATTGCATAGTGGCATTTATCAATATCTTGTTTAAATGCATATATCTCTAAACTAACTTTACGTTGTGATTTTGTGATATAAGTATCTTTGATATTTGCTAAATCTCCAGCTACAAGAGCAAATAAATAGCAAGGCTTCTTAAATGGATCTCTCCATACTGCATAATGATGAGTTTCTGAAATATCTCCAGATTCAATCTTATCTCCATTTGAGAGTATTACAGGATATTTTTTCTTATCAGCTATTATTTTGACTGTAAAAGAAGACATCACATCAGGTCTATCTAGATAATAAGTAATTTTTCTAAATCCAGTTGCCTCACATTGTGTACAAAACACCTCTCCAGATTTGTATAAACCTTCTAAAGATGTATTAGCCTCAGAGTTAATCTCTACGACTGTTTCTAATACAAAATTTTCTGGAGCATTATCTATGATTAATTGGTTTTCATTAACTATAAAATCTGTATTTGATAGCTCTTTATTATCTATTTTTATAGATAATAGTTTTAGATTATTACCATCTAAAACCAGTGTGTTATTTTCACGATTCGCTGGATTAGCTACTATATGTAAATTTGCTGTCACTCTAGTTTTTGACTCATTAAGTTCAAATTTTAGATGTGTTTCATTTATAAGATAATTACTTGGCTTGTAGTCTTTTAAATATTTAATTTCTAGTTGATTCATAGTTAGGATAATATTAGATATTTTTATTTAGAATAGCAGTAGCTAAATATTGTTGCAATTATATATACTAACTATGAATTACTTTTAATACTTATAAGTTAAAATAAAGTGTGAAATAAGATGCTAGTAGTCTCTTATAACCTCAAAAACTTCTTTTAACTTCTGCTGATCTTTTTGTCCTGGCTCAGATTCTACACCAGAATTAATATCATAAGCAGAACATCTTAGCTCTATTGCTTTTGCTATATTTTTAGCATTCAGACCACCAGCAAGTATTATATTTTTTCTATCCTTGATAAGACTCCAATCAAAAGCTTTACCAGTACCTCCTGATTTACCATCTACTTGAGCATCCAATAAGTGATAATCTACATTAGCAAAAAACTCTGGGACAGTTTTGTCAATTCCATAAGCTTTCCATATCTGACAGTTTCTATGTAGTTTTGATTTTAGTGCATCTATATATTCTTGATTTTCGTCACCATGTAACTGTACTGCACTAAGTTTCAAACCATAAGCGGTATTTACAACATCTTCGATGCTAGCATTAGCAAATACACCTACATAGTTTAATCTAACTTTTTTAGCTATTTGTTTTGCCATGGCAAAATCTACACAGCGAGGAGATTTTTCTACAAATATAAATCCTCCATATACCGCTCCTGCATTATAGGCTTTTTGAGCATTTTCTACAGAGGTAAGGCCACAAACCTTATTAAAGCCATATACAAGTTTTCTAACTGCAAGTTCTAGATTACGTTCACTCATAATAGAACTACCTATCAAAAAACCATTAACATAATTTCTTAAATCACGGATTTCTTGATTTTTATAAATTCCTGATTCTGAAATAATAATTGTTCCTTTAGGTATTTTTGGAGCTAAAAGACGCGTAGTATTCAGATCTATAGAAAGATCTCTTAGGTTACGATTATTGATACCTATAACTTTTGCCTTGAGTTTGATAGCTCTTTCAAGTTCTTCTTCATTACTAACTTCAGTTAAGATACCCATGCCAAGACGATTAGCTACTTTTGCTAGCTTCTTATACTCATTATCATCTAATACCGAAAGCATCAATAACACTGCATCTGCTTGATAATGTCTAGCTAAATATATTTGATACTCATCTATAATAAAATCTTTACAAAGTATAGGTTGAGTTACTTGCTTTCTAACAATCTCTAGATTTGCAAAACTACCCATAAAAAATTCTTCATCTGTAAGTACAGATATCACATTTGCATAATTTTTATATACTGCTGCTATTTCATTTAGATCAAACTTTTTACGGATAACTCCTTTAGAAGGAGAGCCTTTTTTACACTCTAGAATAAATACTGCTTTGTCTGACTCCAAAGCCTGATAAAAATCTCTATCTGTTTTGATAACTTCTTTTTTGAATACATCTAGTGGAAATAACCTTTTTTTTGCAAAAAGCCAATTTCTTTTTGCTTCAACTATCTTAGCTAATATAGTTTCCATAATACTTATTATTTATATGATTTTATGAAGTATTTTAAACGAAAAAAGAATAAAAGTTGAATTTTTCTGTACTTTGTTGATTTGAAGATTATTTATTTTAGATATTCTACATTAACTTCAGCATAATCTTCAATAGGATTATATCTATCAAAATCTGCTTTATAAGCTCTCTTTTTGGAGTTATCTGCCCAAATTTGTTGCCATTTATCAATGATAGCATCAGGTAGCTCGCCTTCAACACGGTACGTTTGATGGTTAAGCTCAATTTGCACAGAATTTAACCCTGTTGGTACCTCAAAAGACTCTGCCACCTCATAACCTATCAAAAGAGTGTATGGAGCGGTATGATCGCCTTCATACTCACAATAAACAGATATTATATCTTGAGATATATTTTGACCATTGAGATATTCTAATACCTCACTATTAAAGAAAAGCTCCCAAGCTTCTTCAAGCAAATCTTCTCTATCATTAGAAACTTTAGCTGCTACACCTACTATTTTCATTTTACTATCTTGTTAAACATTCTGCATAGCTAGATGGTATATCAAACGGAACTACATTACTATATTTCCAATCCATATTTTGCCAAACTTTATTTACTGTTACATCACGACCACATCCTGTACGATAATAACAATATCTTTTAGGGTTTTTATGATGATAATCTTGATGATAACTTTCGGCTTTATAAAAATGTGTAGATGGTAAAATTTGGGTATATACAGGTTGGTTATGTTTTTTAAATTCTGCTTTTAATTTTTTAGTAATCTCTTCAGCAACCTGTTTTTGTTTATCATCGCTATAATATATAGCTGATTGATATTGCTCGCCTTTATCACAAAACTGTCCTTTAGAATCTGTAGGATCTATACGACGATAAAAATACTCTACTAAATCTTGATAACTAATTTTAGTAGGATCATATATCACTTCTACTGATTCTTTATAATTTGTAATGCCTGCAGATACTGTTTTGTAAGTAGGATCTTTTTGCAAACCACCATCATAACCAGAAATAACCTTTATAATACCATCATGACTTAAATCTTGATGTTTTTGCATATATTCAAAATCTGACTCTAAACACCAAAAGCAACCACCTGCAAATACAGCTTTTTGATATTTACTTTCTGAATCATTAGCTGCAAATACAAAGCTACTTGCAAATAATAAACTACCTAAAATTATAATTTTCCTTTTTTTCATTTGTATAACCACCTAAATACTTATAGGTTTTAAATTATCATATATTGAAAAATAAGACTATTTTTTAACCAAAAGATATTACATTTTGAAGAGTTTGATAACACTTACCTGATTTTATAAGCTCTAATATTTCTTGAGTATTTTGTTTTAGATTATCTTTACCATAAAGCTTCATAAGTATAGCGACATTTACAGCTACAGCAGCATTATGCGCTTGTTTACCCTTGCCTTGAAGTATTTGTTTTATAATCTCTCTATTCTGCTCTGGTAAGCCACCCTCAAGATCTTTGATTGCATAAGTATCTATACCAAAGTCTACAGGAGAAACTTTATACTCGATTATCTGACTATTTTGTATTTCAGCAACATAAGTATCATCATGTATTGCTACTTCATCTAAGCCACTACCGTATACTACAACTGCTCTGTCTATCCCAAGATTAATTAGAGTTTTTGCCATTGGCAAAATTAAATCTTTTGAATAAACTCCTATCACAACCTTGTTTGCTCTAGCTGGATTTATCAAAGGTCCTAAAATATTAAAAATAGTTCTAGTTTTTAAGATAGTTCTAGCCTCTTTTATATACCTAAAACCTTCACTATAAAATGGAGCAAATAAAAATCCAAGATTATATAATTCTAAACATTCTTTTGTTTGCTGTGGTGATAACTCTATATTGACACCAAAAGATTCTAAAAGATCAAAAGAACCTGATTTACTTGATACACTTCGACCACCATGTTTAGCAACTTTATAACCAGCTGCCGCTGCGACAATCGCAGCTGTTGTAGAAATATTAATAGTATTAAACCCATCTCCACCAGTACCAACTATTCCAGCTAAATCTCCATTTATTTTTGGGAACTCTTTTGTATTGTCAAGTAGAGCTTCTACGGCAGCTGCTATTTCTGTCGAAGTTTCTTGTTTTAGTTTAAGAGCTATTAAAATACTAGTTTGTAAAGGTAACTCTATTTGACCTTTTATAAAGTAATCAAAAAGCTGATAACTTTCTTTATAATTAAGATCCTCTGAATTAAATAATTTTTCTACAATATCTCTTAAACTAATCATTGCTGTACCCATTTAACTATATTATCTAAGAGTTTAGAACCATGTATAGTCATTATTGACTCAGGATGAAATTGTAAACCACAGACCTTATTTTTATCATCTACTACAGCCATTACCAAGTCATTAACTTCCGCTACAGTTTCGAGGCCAGTTGGTACTTTTATAGCTACTAAAGAATGATACCTAGCCACACTCAATGGCGATTCCAAACCATCAAAAATATCATGCTTTATAAATTTAACTTTAGCAGTTTTACCATGAACAATTTCGTTAGCATGAGATACTATACCACCATAAGCTTCAACTATAGCTTGATGACCTAAACATATCCCTATAATTGGTACCTTACCTTTAATAACTGATATAAGATCAACTATACATCCTGCACTTGCAGGATTATCAGGACCTGGAGATATCACAACTATAGGATTATCAGTTGAATTAATTTTATCCAAAAGAACTTCTAGATATAAATTATTTCTAAATACTTCGACATTATTTCCTAGAACTCTAAATTCATCTACTAAGTTATAAGAAAATGAATCAAAAT
Organism: Francisella sp. SYW-2; assembly: GCF_008711475.1. Taxonomy (NCBI): domain Bacteria; kingdom Pseudomonadati; phylum Pseudomonadota; class Gammaproteobacteria; order Thiotrichales; family Francisellaceae; genus Francisella; species Francisella sp. SYW-2. Next base: position 30,231 of record NZ_VXKO01000011.1, read on the forward strand.
TATCTATAAATATAATATTAGCCATTAACTACACTCCATGTACATTTTTGATAGCTGATATTACAGCTTGTGCTTTTGTTCTAGTTTCATCAGCTTCTGCTATAGGTATAGAATCCAACACCACACCTGCACCTGCTTGAACCTCCGCCATTTCATCTTCAACATAAGCAGAACGTATAACTATGCAACTATCTAAATCACCATAACCATTAAAATAACCTATAGCTCCACCATATCCACCTCTAGTCTGTTTTTCGACTTCTGATATTAACTGCATTGCTTTAATTTTTGGTGCGCCTGTTAATGTACCCATATTCATAGAAGCCTGATAAGCATGTAAAGCATCCAAGTCATCAGCAAGTTGACCTACTACTCTAGAGACTAAGTGCATAACATGACTATATCTATCAACCTTTAGAAGATCAGCAACATAGCGAGTACCAGTTTTTGATATTCTTGCAACATCATTACGAGCCAAATCTACCAACATCATATGCTCTGCATTTTCTTTAGCATCTAATCTAAGCTCTAACTCAATCCTACTATCTAAATCTGTATTAATACTACCATCTGAATTTTTTGCTCTTCTGCGTGTGCCTGCTATAGGATATATCTCTACTTGATTTGTAGATTTTTGATATTTTAAGGCACTTTCTGGCGATGCTCCAAAGATAATAAAATCTTCATCTTGCATATAAAACATATACGGGCTAGGATTTGTACGTTTAAGCTCTTTATAAACTTCCAAAGAATTTTGACATGGCAAAAAGAAACTTCGTGAAGGTACAACTTGGAATATATCACCATCTATAATATGTGATTTTAGTTTATCTACTACACTACAAAAATCTCTATCATTTATTGATTCTTTAGGTTCTAAGTTGCTAAATTTTTCAACTTTTAATTCTATATCATTATTTATATTTTGCTTAATTACAGCAATACTATCCTCTAGATCTGCTACTGTTTTATGTCCAAAACTATTAACTTGTATAAATGTATTTTTTTCTTGATGATCACTTACAAGTATTGTATCTGCAAGATAAAATACATAATCTGGACATTTATTCTTACGCTTTACTTGACCTATTTCTTCAAAACTACCAACTACATCATAAGCAAATAAACCAGCCAAAAAAATACTAAATTCATTATATATTTCAAAACTATCTTTTATAATTCTTAAAGCATCAAAAACTGACTGTTTTTTTAATTTTTGATGTTCATTGAGTTGATAATCTTTTATTGATTTAAAAGTTAATATTAATTGTTTATTATCATATCTATATTCAATATCATCTTTGATGTTTTTTTGTATCTCTTTTAGAGCATATTCGCCATTTTTGGATAATGGTTTCATAAAAACTTTGTTTTCAATACAAGCTATACGCAAGGCACTATTTAGTACCAAAATACTTTTGAGTTTATCTTTTGTATCTATTTCTGCTGATTCTAACAATATAGTATTTTTTTTGTTAGTACATAAATTAGCAAAACATCTATTTAAATCTTCTTGATAATCTAAATTATAGATATGCGAAGCTAAAAATTTTTCTGGCTCTTTTACTGACATTTAATCACCTTTTTTATTATCAGAGAATATTTCTTTTACTCTTGTAGAGCAATCTTTTAGAGCATTAGAACACCTTGTAACTGTACAAATACTTATACCTATTTCTTTAGATATTTCTCTTTGTGATTTAGTTTTTTTTATCAGTTCTTTGGTTAATAATACCCTTTTACTTAATTGTTCTTTTTCTTCTTTAGTCAACAAAAAATCACAAATAATATTAATATCTTGAGGATCTGAAGTTTCAGATAATATATTTATAAATTGTTGCCATCCTTTATTTGAATTCATAAAAAAATATTTTCAATGCAATTATGTAATGGTACATCATTACATTAAACATAACAACTTATCTTTATATACAAATAAAAAGTAATATAGATTTTATCGAAATATTTTTTAGATATTTAATAGTTAAAATTTATTGAGTTTTTAAGAAAATATAAAAAATTAAGGTCTAGATCAAGATATCAGAAGTAAAAAGGGGAAAACTGAGTTTTAAGAACTAGACCTTAATGAGAATATGGCGGAATGGACGGGACTCGAACCCGCGACCCCCTGCGTGACAGGCAGGTATTCTAACCAAACTGAACTACCACTCCGTATTTATGGTGCCGACTGCCGGAATCGAACTGGCGACCTACTGATTACAAGTCAGTTGCTCTACCTATTGAGCTAAGTCGGCGACTATGAGTAAGTATTATAGCTCTTTTTATTAAGCTGTCAATAATGTTTTGTATTTTTTTTTAATTTAATGGAATTATATCGTATTGATTGTATATATGACTACTTTCAGCTTTTAGATGAATGTTTTTATCGATTTCAAGTTCCAGTTCTGCTAACCATATAGATTCTTCTTTTTCTATATAGTCAATAATCTTTTTTGAAGACATAAGTAAGAAATTATTATAATTTGGATAATTTTTTGATTCTGATTTAATTTCTCTGAATATATCATAACAAATTGTCTGTAATGTTTTGACGCTTCCTTTACCTCTACAGTGATCACATGGCTGGCATAGTGTTCTTAATAAACTCTCATGTACCCTTTTACGCGTCATCTCGACCAATCCTAGCTCTGAAATATCACTGACACTAGTCTTGGCCTTATCAAGCTCTAATTCTTTCTTCAGAGCCTCTAAAACTTGATTTTTATGTGACTCATCCATCATATCAATGAAATCTATAATTATGATACCACCTAAATTTCTTAGCCTTAGCTGTCTAGCTATTTCTTTTGTAGCTTCTAAATTTGTCTTAAATATAGTTTCTTCTAGATTTTTTGTTCCTATAAAACCACCTGTATTTATATCGATAGTTATCATTGCTTCAGTCTGTTCGATAACCAGATATCCTCCTGATTTGAGATATACTGTTTTATCTAAAGCTTTATTTATTTCTGTATCAATATCATATTCTTCAAAAATATTATGTTTTTGATAAAGCTCTATTTTATCTCTTAATCCAGGAATGTATTTATCAGCAAATTGACAAATTTCTTTGTATGAATCTATATTATCAACATGAATTTTATCAGGATTGTCATTAGCAAAAATATTAATTGTTTTAATTATTAAACTAAAATCCTCATAAACAACACCTGGTTTAATTATAGTACTTGAAATATCCAAAATATCTTGCCATAGGTTATTTAAAAACTTGATGTCATTTTCTAGCTCTTCATAACTAGCACCTTCTGCAGCAGTTCTTAATATGTAACCTCTAGGATTTTCACTTTGAGTTATTTTCTTAATAGAATCTAATAATCTTTGTTTTTCTTCTTCTTTATTTATCTTAAGAGATATACCTATATGATCTAAATCAGGCAAGAAAACTAAGAATCTTGATGATACAGATAAATGTGAAGTTAATTTTACACCTTTATTACCTATACTTTCTTTTACAACTTGAACTAATACTTCTTGGCCTTCTCGTAACCATTTATTTATATCTTCAGTATTTAGTTTGTTTAATTTAAAATTTTCATCAGATTCTTCATCATCTTTTTCTAGAGGTATAACTTCTGATAAATGTAAGAAACCTGCTTTTTCTAATCCTATATCTACAAATGCTGCTTGCATACCAGGAAGTACTCTTATTATTTTACCTTTATAAATATTTCCTACTATTCTTTTTTGGTTATCTCTTTCAATTAAAATTTCTTTAAGAATATTATTTTCTTTTATAGCTATTCTTTGTTCATATTTATTTATGTTTAAAAATATTTCAGTATTTAATGACATTAGAAAAAAGTTTTTTATCTTATTAACATCAATTATAAAGAAAAAATTTTTTTTTTATATTTTTGATCATTTTTCTTTTACTTATTTATATATAACTTAATTTCTTTTTCTTTATATTATTATTTATTATGTGGATATTTTCTTGTTGATAACTCTTTAAAACATAAATGTATCAATAGATTTGGGTATTTTACAAAAGATGTATAAGTATGTAAAAAAGTGGATGAAAGAACCTGAATAAAAATGTGGATAATTAATCATCAAATTTATCAACAAAATTATTAACATATTTGTGAATAAGTTATTTAACAACTGTTTTGACAAAAAATAAACAAATTAATTAACATAATTATCCACAGGTTTGAGTAATTATGTTTGCTTATTTTTTTTTATTGCAATAAAATCTAACACATTCAATTAATCTATTATGCCTACTATTGGTTATCCTTTATAAATTAAAGGTTATTGGGACATTTTTTTGTTATGACTACATGGAATAAGTGTTTAAAAAAAATAAAAAAAAACCTTTCTACGTTTGAATACAAAACGTGGATTAAACCTATTCATGTAGAGCAAAATAGTAACTTATTCACAATTTATTGTAATAATGAATATTTTAAAAAACATATAAAATCTAAGTATGGAGCACTTATTTTATCAACAATAGAAGAGTTCCATAGTGGTGATTTGCTTATAGAATATTCTAATAAAAAATTTTCTGGTGAAAATTCTTCTGGAGTTACTTCAGTAGGCCCTCAAGCTAATTTTTTCAATCAAAAAAGTGTTGAAATAAAAGATGATTCTGAAGAAGTTAGTTCAAACCAAGAGCTTAAAAAGAATCAAAAGAAATTATCTTCCAAAAAATCTGCCTCCCAAGAATTATTTGGTTTTGATGAAGCGATGCTTATCACAGATAAAGATGATCAAGAATATTCTTTTGGTTTACCATTAAAAGAAAAATATGTTTTTGATAGTTTTGTCGTTGGTGATGCAAACAAAATAGCTAGAGCAGCAGCTATGCAAGTATCTATTAATCCTGGTAAATTGCATAACCCATTATTTATATATGGTGGCAGTGGACTTGGTAAAACTCACTTGATGCAGGCTATTGGTAATCATGCTAAAGAGGTTAATCCAAATGCTCGAATCATATACACAAACTCTGAACAATTTATTAAAGATTATGTAAATTCAATTAGATTACAAGATCAAGATGAGTTTCAGAGAGTGTATAGATCTGCAGATATTCTTCTTATAGATGATATTCAGTTCATAGCAGGTAAGGAAGGTACCGCTCAAGAGTTTTTCCATACTTTCAATGCATTATATGAGAGTGGCAAACAGATTATTTTGACTAGTGATAAGTATCCAAATGAAATAGAAGGTTTGGAAGAAAGATTAGTTTCACGTTTTGGATATGGTCTAACAGTTTCTGTAGATATGCCAGATTTAGAAACTAGAATAGCTATTTTGCTTAAAAAAGCACATGATTTAGGTCAAAAACTACCTAATGAAACAGCAGCATTTATTGCTGAGAATGTACGTACGAATGTTAGAGAGTTAGAAGGTGCTTTAAATAGAGTGCTTACGACTTCTAAATTTAATCATAAAGATCCTACTATAGAAGTGGCACAAGCTTGCTTAAGAGATGTTATAAAAATACAAGAAAAGAAAGTGAAAATAGATAATATCCAAAAAGTGGTTGCTGATTTTTATAGAATAAGGGTAAAAGACTTAACTTCTAATCAAAGAAGTAGAAATATAGCTAGACCAAGACAAATAGCAATGAGTTTAGCACGTGAACTAACATCTCATAGTTTACCAGAAATTGGTAATGCTTTTGGAGGTAGAGATCACACTACTGTTATGCACGCTGTCAAAGCTATAACTAAATTAAGACAAAGCAATACTTCAATATCTGATGATTATGAGTTGCTTTTAGACAAGATTTCTCGTTAAATAAAAATAGGAACTATTATCAAAGGGGTTTTTAAAAATGAATTTTGTACTAAATAGAGATGACTTACTAAAGCCTTTACAGTCAATGTTATCAGTGGCTAATAGTAAAAGTACAATGCCTTTATTATCATGCATATTGTTTGATATAGATAACAATAATCTTAAAATTACTGCTTCAGATCTTGATACAGAAATATCATGTAATATAGCTGTTAGTTGTAATACAAACATAAAATTAGCGTTAAATGCTGACAAAATATACAATATTGTTAGAAGTTTAAATGATAACTCTATGATCGACTTTAGAATCGATGATAATAAAGTTACAATTATTTCTAATAATAGTACATTTAATCTTATATCACTAAATGCTGATAATTATCCTTTAATTGACAGTAATATTAATGAGCAAGCAAGCTTTGATCTTTCTCAACAAGACTTTCATCATATTATCTCAAAAGTAGATTTTTCTATGGCTAATGATGATACTAGATATTTCTTAAATGGGATGTTTTGGGAAATTAACTCAAATCTATTAAGAGCAGTATCTACAGATGGACACAGAATGTCTATTACAGAGTCTATAGTAGATAGTAAAGTTTTAGATAGTGACTCTCAATCGATAATTCCTAAAAAGGCTATTTTAGAGCTTAAAAAGATAGTTGGTAAAACAGAAGAAAATATCAAAATATGTTTAGGTAAGAACTATCTGAAAGCAGAATTTGGTAATTATGCATTTATATCAAAACTTATAGATGGTCGTTATCCAGATTATCAAAAGGTAATTCCTAAAAATAACACTAAGCTTCTTGCTGTAGACAAGCAAGTTTTGAAAAATTCATTGTTAAGAACATCTATCTTAGCTAATGATAAATACAAAGGTGTACGTTTGAATATATCTCAAGGACAAGTGCTTTTATCTGCAAATAACCCTGATAATGAAAAAGCAGAAGATAAAGTAGAAGTTCAATATAATGATAATGATATGGAAATATGCTTTAACTACAAGTATCTTCTAGATATTATAAATGTTCTAAGTGAAGAAACTATGACTATTTATCTTGATAATCCAAATATGAGTGCTTTAGTTAAGGATGAAAAAGATAATAGCTTGTTCATCATAATGCCAATGAAAATCTAGAGTTTACTAATCTTCTTAATTTTTCACTATCTTATCATCACTGAATAATTTTATTGATTAAAATCTATTTATTAAGAATAATATATTTGTTTTTGGATACAAATCTTAAAAAATAGGTGAAATAAAATTATGAAAAATACAAAAAAACCTAGCTTATTTACTGCTATAGCATTAAGTGTTGGTACTATGCTTGGTAGTGGATGGTTATATGCTTCTTATTATGCATCACAAGCAGCAGGAGCAGCATCAATTTTCTCATGGATTATAGGAGCTTTTGTAGTTCTTTTAATGGCTTTCTTATTATCAGAACTAGCTGTGAAATATCCTACAAATGGATTATTTACGCGATTAGTAACTATATCACATAATCAGCATTTTGGTTTTGTAACAGGATTATCAAACTGGATGCTAGGGCTTATAATTGTACCGTCAGAAGCTATGGCTACTACACAATATATTTCTTCTATATATGAGCCTATTACTCCTTATGTATTTAGCAATGGTGAACTTACTTTTGTAGGTGTTTTGGTAGTTGCAGTATTTATGCTATTGTATACATTGATAAATTATTGGGGTATCAAATCTCTATCAAAAATCAATAACTCACTGACATCTCTAAAGATAATCATACCCATAGCTACATCGGTGATAATAATGATAGCAGCATTTCATTCAAGTAATTTTGGTGGTGAAAATGTTAAATTTATGCCAGATGGAGTTAGTGGTATTTTTAATGCTATTGTTACTTGTGGTATATTTTATTCATTTTTTGGATTTCAGATGGCAGCTAGTTTCTCAGCAGAGCTAGATAATCCTAGAAAAAATATTCCAATAGCATTAGTTAGTAGTGTATTGATAGTATTATTCATATATTTATTATTACAAATATCATTTATTGGTGGCGTACCTGAAAAAATGCTAGAGAATGGTTGGGATGGCTTAAATTTTGAATCTCCTTTAGCTCAATTAACAGGAATATTAGGTTTAAATGCTTTAGCTTTGGTACTTTATGCAGATGCTCTGCTTAGCCCATCAGGAACAGGTATTATCTATCTAGGTGCTAGTACTCGTATGTTAAATGAAATGTCAAAAGCAAAACAAATGCCTGGTTATTTTGCTAGAGTAACTGAGGGTGTAAACGTTTCGCGTACTTCGTTAATTTTTTCATTTATCTGCTCGATTATTTTAATATTTTTCTTTAGAAACTGGCAGATGATAGCTTCTTTAACAACGACTTTTATACTAGTATCATGTATAGCTCTACCTATTGCATACGCAAAACTAAAAGCTAACAAAGCTGATCCTTTACCTTTGAGTTATCTACCTTTTTCTAGAACTATAGCTTTTTTAGTATATATGTTTTTGACATATTTATTGATGATTGCAGGAGTGCTTAATTTAGCGGTTGCTCTAGTTCTCCATATAGTATTTTTCATAATATATGCATATATAGATAGTAAAGGAGATTTTTCTAAAATCTTAAAAGCATTTGCTTCATCATGGGTTATTTTTGCATACTTAGTATCTGAATTAGTATTTGGGTATATATATGAAAATATATCTTCCTATAACTTATTTACGCTAGTATTTGTAGTTATATCTGCTGCTTTATATGTTTTATTGATAAATCAAAGAAGTTATACGAATGTTACAAATTAAGGCTTTATAATTTTTATATTAAACTCTTTTCTAATTTCTGAAAGAGGTATATTTAGATATTCATCATAATTATACCAATCCCATTTTTTTGACATTTTAGAAGCTCTAAAAACAGTTAATAAACATATAGGAATATACCTAAGCATTACCAAATAGACAATAAGTTTATATTTATATTTTTTGAGATAACTATCTATAACAGTTTTATAATCAACAAAATTAAAAAACTTTTTGTAACCCTTGAGTGTGACATTACTACCTAATAAAGTCCAAGTATCATTTATAGCTTCACCTCTAATTTCAAAGGGAACAGTTCCAAATAAAATATGGGTGATATCATGATTTCTAAACCATTTGCTAGCTTCATCATGTCCATTGTTTGAGTTTAGAAAAGAATAATTTTTATTATATTCTTCTAGACTCTCGTGTAATGTTAATTTACAGTTTTGTTCTAAATATTGCATTGAGAAATTTTAGAAAAAAGAATTTGAATATATAGATATTATAAGACATAAATATAGTAATTAGTTATGAAAAATAGATGTCCGAAGATTTATTCAGCAGAGTTTTCCTTATTTGAATCACAACATTTACTAGCTTGATTTTTGTTACAAGGATAGTCACATTTAGGACCACAACCACAGTGACCTTTTTTATGGTATTTAGCGGCAAATAGTACTAAAACGATAGATATAACTACAAGCCATGTATTTTCGTGCACAGAACCAGGAAATATACATAAAATCAGCGTTATAATTTTCAATGCGACAGCAACTCCCAATACCGTTAAAAAGACAGCTAACGCACAAAACCAAAACTGCTTACAGCAAGAATCATTTTCTTTAAATGGACATTTCATTTGTATTCTCCTAAGATTTTTAATGACATTTATATTTTATCAAAGAAGTAGTGATCTGGCATAGAAAATAATAAATCATAAATAATGATTAGTGTTTAGTTATATAGTTAAGGCTAACAGCAGATAGGATGATAATTAAAGATATCCAAACAGTTATGTTAGAAGGATCATGGTTGATTAATATACCAAAGATAACTCCAAACAAAGGTACTAAGTAGTTAGTAAAAGAGGTAAAAACTGGACCAGCGACTTTTATCAAAGAAGCATAAAGAAAATATACAATACCAGCACAAAATATACCTAAATATACTAAAGAAGATAGTGCAAAAGTAGAAGAATGAATGCTGGCATAGCTTGGCTTAAATATAATCAGTAAGATAGATAACTGTAAAGTTGAAGCAATAAGAATATTTCTTGAAACAATAATGGGATTATCGTGGAAACAAGATTTACTTAAAAGCAATAAAGCTAGCGCAAAGGATGTAGTTGCTAATAGTATTGCTAATATCCCATATATATTTATTGAATGATTGTCAGCTACTAAATTTGGATAAAATAATATTAATAAACCAATAAATCCGACTGAAATACTTAAAATATTAGCAAAAGTTATTCTAGAATTAACTACTAATGGTCCAAGTAAAACAACAAAAAACGGCACTGTTCCAGTAAGAATAGCAGTAATGGATGGACTAGTGAATTTTTGACCCCATGGTATTAGCATAAAAGGCATTGTAGCTTCAAGAAAAGCTATTAAGGAGTAAATAGCAAAATCTTTTTTGAATGATTTAGATTTTAAACCTAAAAAATAACAAACAATACAAAGAATTAAACAACCAATAAATGATCTAGCAAAAGCAATCAAAATTGGTGGAAAATGTTCGATAGCTTCTTTTTGAAAGATAAATTGTGAGCCCCAAATAAGTCCTATAGCAAATAGTAAAGAATATTTTTTAATCATTTTTATAAATATCTTAAATTAATAATTGATGACTATTCTATAAAATATTTTCACAAAGCATAAACTTTTTATTGTAAAAAATGTTAGTTGCATATTTGTATCTTCTTAGTTAGAGTTGTTAATTATAGTTTTATTAGAAAGGAAGAGTTATGAAAAAGTTTTTACTCGGTCTTGCAGTTGTATTGTTATTTAATTCGATATACGCAAAAAACTTAGAGCTTATGCAACAAAATATCCAAAACGCAAATCAGAATACTAACCAAAATAATAATGAAAATAAGCAACAAGTATCCAAGCAATCACAACAGCTTTTTAATGCATATAAAGACCAAAATTAATAAATATTATATTCAGAAAAGTTAAAGAAGTCTTTATTACCTTGGGTTTTATTTGTAAGTAATGATTTGTATTGTCTTTGAACAAGAGGTGTTGTGCTAGAAGTTACATCTCCGCGATTCATTAAGGTACAGCTGCTTAAGAACACAATTATAAGAGTAGTGATTAGTGTTTTTTTCATGATATATCTATACCTAAATATCTATAGCTAAATGATAACTATTTAAAAGTTATTATTCAAAAAAAATTTTGAATGCAACTGGTGGAGGCGGCGGGACTTGAACCCGCGTCCACAAACTCTCTATCCTTGGATCTACATGCTTAGGCTAATCTATTTGAGTTTAGCTTAGCTATTCCCCAATTAGCCAGGGTAATAGTTAGCGAGTCTGTTAAATACAGCCTTAACTCCCAGACAAAAAGCAAAGACCGTCTTATGCGGAATATGAACGGATGTAAAGATAGTGTCATAAGAAAGACTATCATATCCGTGCGCATCTAGGTTATTAAGCTAGACTAGGCAGCTTTAGCAACAGCAGCAAAGTTGCTGTCGTTAGCCGCTACGCGGTTTGCTTTTTTGTTGCCAGTTATTATTGGCATTTGTACTGTTATTAACGAGGTTACGGTACTTCCTCGACATGCACCTTAGATTTTGACATTCATGTCGAAACCATATTCGCCCCCATTCGGGTGGATACAATTTATACTTTATTATGATAAATGTCAAATCTTAAGTATGATTCTAGAATAAAACATAGATAGCTGAAGATAATGCCACAACACCAACAAAAAGTATGAAACCATCAGCTAGTAGATTTTTATATTGCTTTAGATATTTGATTTTATAGATACTATAGATAGGCATAATAAATAGTATTACAGCTAAAACAAGACCACCAATACTAGATATCATATCTAGTATATTTGGGTTTAAATAAGCAACTAACCAACATGATAAAAACACTATTGATAGTGTAATAGGCTTTATAGTTTTTTGACTGATTGAGTTTTTTGAGATTTTGCAAACTATACCATCTATACCTTCTTTTGATCCTAAGTAATGTCCAAAAAAAGATTTACTCATAGCAACTAGAGCAACCAGAGGAGCTATATAGTCCAAAGAATAATTATCAAAATGACTTGCTAGATAAGATAATATAGAAACATTCTCTTCTTTAGCAGCCATTAAATCATCTGGAGACAGAGTTAGCATTGAGCTAAATACAAATATGACTACTGTAACAATCATTAATATATTACTAAAAGCAATAATTCTCGATGCTTTTTCATCAGCATTTTGCTTATATTTGCTTTTCGTATAAACAGCTAAAGATGAAATAATTGGTGAGTGGTTAAATGAAAATATAAGTATTGGCATAATTATCCAAATAGCTAATAAAACACCAGAAAAAGTATGATTATATTCAAAGCTATTATGTAGTATATTTATATCCCAGTATGGAATCATCCATAGTGAAAGCACTAATAATGCTATGATGAAAGGGAAAACCAAAAAGCTCATCACGCGAATAATTAGTTTCTGACCAAAATTGATGATAAATACTAATGAGAGTATGGTAAAGAAGCTCAAAAGAAATCTATTATGTATCTCATAGTGAAGCTGATATTTGAAAAAACTAGCTAGAGTATTTGTAATACCAACACTATAAACCAACAGTATCGGTAATATTGCAAATAAATACAGAATATTAAAAATAATACCACCGAATTTACCAAAGTAGTCATCTGCTACGGCAGTAATATCAGAGTCAGTATTTGGGTTAGATATCACAAACCTACACAATGCACGATGAGACAAAAACACCATTGGAAAAATAAAAACTAATACTACAAGTATTGGTATAATTCCTGAAATTCCAGTTTGAATTGGTAAAAAAAGTATACCAGCCCCAATAGCCGTACCAAAAAGGCTAAGAGACCACATAAAGTCTTCATTTCTTTTCATAGTAAATATATATCTAGTTAAAAATAAAAACACTTACAGAAAGCTAATAATCAGCAATCGATAAGCCAGGTTCAAAATTAGTTAATAAAATTTAATGTAAAAAGAAGAGATTGTCAAAAAAACAAAGCTATAAATATCTAATTAAATTTAGTTTTGTGATTTTAGAAGTAATGATAGTAGAGACATTCTAATAGGAACACTATATTTGATTTGATCAAAATATTTTGCACACTCAAGCTCATCTATAGATCTATCCATCTCATCAACTCTAGGAAGAGGATGAAGGATTATGAAGTTGCTAGTAGCGGAAATATGTTTTCTATCTAAGTAGCATAAATCTTTATTCTCTAAATAACTCTCTTCATTTGGAAATCTCTCTCTTTGAACACGAGTTACATATAGTACATCTAAATCTTTCAGAGCTTCAGCGCTTACCTCTTCTAGTTCACTAAAAGAATTACCATTTTTCTCAACAAAATCTCTAAGTTTCTCAGGGATTTGCAGCTCTTTTGAAGATATAAATTTAAATGTAGCATTATATTTAGCTAAGATATTAGTTAATGAATGAACTGTACGACCATATTTTAGATCTCCTAAGAAACCAATTTTTAGGTTATCAAGAGAGCCTTTCTCGGAATAGATAGTATATAAATCAACCAATGATTGAGTAGGGTGTTCATTCTCACCGTCACCAGCATTTATCACAGGTGAGTAAACATATTTTGAGAACTCTTCAACACTATGTGGCTTAGGATGACGCATAACTATTATGTCAGCATATTGATCCATCATTCTACCTGTGTCATCAAGGGTTTCGCCTTTTTGAGTAGAGCTAGAAGTACCGTTTTCTAGTGATATAACCTTACCACCAAGTCTATTCATGGCAGATTCAAAAGAGAATCTAGTTCTAGTACTTGGTTCAAAGAAAAGAGATGCTAGTATTTTGCCTTCTAAATCTTTGATGGGTTCTGAATTAGCTAGTTTATTTTTATAAATATCAGCTTGATGAAATAGTTTATATAAGTCATCTTTAGTAATTTGATCGCCCCGTAGAAGCTTTTGAAATGATAGCATTTTAATACCTTTTGTATAGTTAAATTACTATAGTACACCAGTACTTTTAAGTTTTCTTATGACATTATGAACACCATCAAAGTCAGTATAAATATCTGCATTATTATAAGTATTCTCACCACCAACAAAAACAGATATGTGGGCATTATCTAGCATCATAAAATCATTATGATCATTACCAAAACAGATAGATTCTTGCATGTTGATATTACACTCTTTAAGTGCAACATATTTATTATTATAGTTGGGTGTTATATCAAAAAAGTTATCTTTTGAGTGTTTATTTAAATTAAACTTTTCATTAAAGGAAGCAAAAATATCAGCTACTTCAAACTCTTTTGTATTATCTAATATGAGTAGTTTAGTTATTCCTTTTTCTATTAAATCGTTCTCTAGATACTCATAATTACTTAATGATTTAATATAATCGTGGAATGGATGTGTGACTTCAGATAGAGAATAATACCAGTCACCATCTAGTACATAGGGGATATCTCCCTTTTTAAGAAAGTTTACCACATCTTTTATTATGTTAGTTTTAAAGTGGTGGGTTTTTCCAAAATCATTATTTTTATAATGAATACCACCATTACATCCTATTAGTAAAGATGAGTGAAATTCTTTATTAAGGATTGGTAACATGTCTCTTATTGGTCGAGCAGAAGCAAAAATAACATTGTGTTTGTTATATAGAGATTTTATTTCTTCTTGTATATTTTCTGCTATATGCTTTCCATTATTACAAATTGTTCCATCAATATCGAAAATTAAATTCATTCAAAAAAAATCCATTAAGTATATTAATCAATTATTACCTAAATGATAGGTATTCTAATAAGCCAAAATTTAACTATTAATCCACTCTTTAACAGTTTTAACATCAAAATCATTATTGATTTTGCGCATATCTTTAGCTGCAATAACAAAAGCCTCAAAAGCACCTGCCGTCGTCACATATGGTACTCTACTCATAATAGCAGCTCTTCTAAGAGCTAAGCTGATATTTAACTCTTGTCTAATTGATGTATTAACAAGTAGATCAACCTCGCCGGCTTCGATAGCATTAACTGTACTATGAACCTGACTGTTACCAATATTGTCCGAAGCTTTATCAAATAGCTTACAAGCAATACCATGTTCTTTTAAGAAGCTTTCTGTACCCTTAGTAGCAAATATATTAAAACCTAGTTCTATCAGCTCTTTAACAGGCTCTATTATCTTAGGCTTATCAGCATTACTTACAGATATTAGAATATTTCCTTTTAGAGGTAGTTTATTAAAAGACATTTCTTGAGCCTTATAAAAAGCTACGCCAAAAGATCTATCCATACCCATTGCTTCACCTGTAGATTTCATCTCAGGGCCTAAATAGCAGTCTACATCAGCAAATCTTCCAAATGGGAATACCGCTTCTTTGACAGAGAAATGTCTAGGTATAGGGTTATTTAAGATAAACTCTGATAGCTTTTTACCAAGCATAAGTTTAGTAGCAATATTTGCGATACTATTACCAGTAGCTTTTGCTACAAATGGTACAGTTCTCGATGCTCTTGGATTTACCTCGATTACATATAATTGATCCTTTTGATATGCAAATTGGATATTCATTAGACCAATAACATTTAACTCTCTAGCTAGTCTGATAGTTGCTTGTTTAACCTCTTCGATTTGCTCATCAGATAGCGAACGAGTTGGTATAGAGCAAGCCGAGTCACCAGAGTGAATACCTGCTTCCTCGATATGTTCCATAATACCTGCGACAAATACACGATCACCACCATCAGCTAGAGCATCAACGTCTAGTTCTATCGCATCTTCTAGGAATTTATCAATTAGAATAGGACCTTCCAGAATACATTTAGCATTTGTTTCAATATATGTATCTAATTCTTCTTTTGAGTGAACTATTTCCATAGCTCTGCCACCTAGCACATTAGATGGCCTTACAACAACAGGATAGCCGACATTAACAATCTTTTTCTTAAGTTCATTAATGGTATATGCGATAGTGTTTAATGGTTGTTTTAAACCAACCTTGTCTAATAGTTCTTTGAATCTCTCTCTATCTTCTGCTAGATCAATCTTATCAGGATCTGTACCTAGTATAGGAATATTATTCTCATGTAGGGCAGATACAAGTTTCAAAGGTGTCTGACCACCAAACTGTACAATTACTCCTAGGACTTCACCTTTACGCATTTCGTTTTTGATAATATCAAGAACATTCTCAGCGCAAAGAGGTTCAAAGTATAATTTATCAGAAGTGTCGTAATCCGTAGAAACTGTCTCAGGGTTACAGTTAATCATGATAGTTTCGATACCTTCCTCTTTAAGAGATTTAGCAGCGTGAACACAAGCATAATCAAACTCAATACCTTGACCAATTCGGTTAGGCCCACCACCTAAAATTATAACTTTTTTCTTATCAGATATTTCTGACTCACAGTCACGTACGATTTCTTCATAGCTATAGTGCTCATAAGTCGAGTATAGATAAGATGATTTAGACTCAAATTCAGCAGCACAAGTATCTACTCTCTTAAAAGTAGGGTAGATCTCTTTACCGAAACGGAAGTTTCTAATATATCTTTCAGTTCTACCAACAAGCTCAGCAATTTTCGCATCAGAAAATCCTAGATTCTTATAAATAGAGAACTCTTCTTTGCTATTTGGCAAACCTGTTTTTTTAAGCTTTTCTTCAGCATCTATTATGATAGCAATCTGCTCAATAAACCAAGGATCTATTTTACAAGCATTATGAATATCTTCTTCAGATATACCAAATCTGAGCGCTTGAGCTACTCTTAGAATTCTCATAGGAGATAGCTCTTCTAATGATTTTAGAATAGCTACTTTATTTTCTTCTGTTGAGTTTGACTCACTAACACCTGGTATTTCAACTTGATCTAGACCCTTTAAATCTGTCTCAAGTGATACTAGAGCTTTTTGTAAACTTTCTGTAAAAGATCTACCAATCGCCATAGCTTCGCCAACTGATTTCATTTGTGAAGATAAGTTTGACGGTGTAGTAGGGAATTTCTCAAATGTAAATCTAGGAATTTTAGTAACTATATAATCAATAGTTGGTTCAAATGATGCTGGAGTAACTTTTGTTATGTCATTATCAATCTCATCAAGAGTATAGCCAACAGCTAGTCTAGCAGCAACTTTTGCAATAGGGTAGCCAGTAGCTTTTGATGCTAGTGCAGATGAGCGAGATACTCTTGGATTCATCTCGATCACTACAAGCTTTCCAGTCTCTGGGTTTACTGCAAATTGTACATTTGATCCACCAGTCTCTACGCCTATCTCTCTAAGTACAGCAATCGAAGCATCACGCATGATTTGATATTCTTTGTCTGTAAGAGTTAGTGCTGGAGCTACTGTGATACTATCACCTGTATGGATACCCATTGGGTCGATATTCTCAATTGAGCATATAATAATAGAGTTATCGGCCTTATCACGGATAACCTCCATTTCATACTCTTTCCAGCCTAGGATAGACTCATCAATTAACACTTCATTTGTTGGTGATAGGCTTAGACCATTTTTGACAATTGATTCAAACTCTTCTTTTGTATAAGCGATACCACCACCACTTCCACCAAGTGTAAATGATGGTCTAACAATAGCTGGCAAACCAATATCTTCTAGTGCTTTGCGAGCTTCCTCCATAGATTGCACTACGACATTTCTTGGCACATCAAGACCAATTTTTGCCATAGCTTTGTTAAAACGCTCTCTATTCTCTGCTTTGTCGATAGAGTCAGCTTTTGCTCCTAGCATTTCAACGCTATACTTCTCTAGTATACCAGCAGCATCTAGCTCTAACGCACAGTTAAGAGCAGTTTGACCACCTACTGTAGGTAAGATTGCATCTGGTTTTTCTCTAGCAATAATTTTGCCAACACTCTCAACTGTAATTGGCTCAATGAAGATCTTATCTGCTGTTGTAGGGTCTGTCATGATAGTTGCAGGGTTTGAGTTTACCAGATAGACTGTGTAGCCATCTTCTTTCAAAACCTTACATGCTTGAGTTCCTGAGTAGTCAAACTCACATGCTTGACCGATAACAATTGGACCAGCACCTAATACTAAAATACTTTTTATATCTGTTCTTTTTGGCATCTTCTTAGTTCCCTTTCTTACTTTCTGCTATCATCTCAGCAAATTCATTAAATAAATACTTACAGTCATGTGGGCCAGGCGAGCTCTCTGGGTGATATTGTACTGCAAAAGCTGGTCTATCTTTGAATCTCAAGCCTTCAACAGTACCATCAAAAAGTGAGCTCATATGAATCTCGATATTATCTGGAACTACATCATCACATACTACAAAACCATGGTTTTGGCTGGTAATGAGAACTTTTTTAGTATCAGCATCTAGTACAGGTTGGTTTACACCACGATGACCTTGGTGCATTTTTTTAGTTTTTAAGCCAGCTGCTAGAGCTAATAGCTGGTTACCTAGACAGATACCAAATATTGGCATTTTGATTTCTAGAAGTTTTTTGATAACTGGCATAGTGTAGTCTGAAGTAGCAAATGGATCTCCAGGACCATTTGATAAGAATACTCCATCAGGGTTATGCTTCATAATATCTTCATAAGTACTATCAGCTGGTACTACAGTTACTTTAAACCCTGCATCTACAAGATTTCTTAAGATGTTATATTTAACACCATAGTCGATGACTACAACATTATATTTGTATTCTTGTTGGTGGCGATATGATTGTTGTCCCAGTTCAAAGGTATGCTCATCCCACTCATATTCTCTATTAGTAGTTACACTTATTGCTAAATCTCTACCACTTAGGTTAGATTTATTTTTGATACGTGATCTTACATAGTTAGCATCTAGAAACTCACCAGGTTTTACAGACAGTATAGCAACCCTTACGGCACCTTCTTTGCGAATCTTACGCACAATTGCACGAGTGTCCACACCACATATACCAACGATATTTCTATTTTTTAACCATGTATCAATATGTTTTTTTGATCTGAAATTTGATGGGCTAGTTAGGTTTTCTCTAACAATTAGACCTTTGGCAAATACACCAAGTGATTCATTATCTTCGTTATTGATACCTACATTACCAATATGTGGAAATGTAAATGTGATAATTTGACCAGCATAAGAAGGATCTGTTAATGTTTCTTGGTAACCAGTCATTGAAGTGTTGAAACAAATTTCGCCGTCTGTCCAACCACGAACTCCTATTGATCTACCAAGATAGTATGTACCATCTGGGAAAACCAATATAGCATTAGTCATATCGTTAGCTAATATCATAATAAAACAACCTTTTTGTGATAAATTGAATTGGAAGAAAAAAAGAGTTTGAAAGTTTTTTCTGTCATTACTTTTTACAAAGTTAATAGGCAAATTGAAAGTATTGTAGGCATTAGAGACCTATATGTAAAGACTGTTTTCTTAAGTTTTGACTAAAGTTGATTTTGGTCTAGTTTTAAAGCTATTTTTATACTACAATTAACTTTTATCTCTTCAAAAAAATAGATTTTTTTCTACAAAAAATTAGTATTTTAATCTTTTATGATTTATCTATGATGATATTGGTTTTAGATAAGGTATTAAGTATAAGTAGAGATAAGTTTTTGATGTATAGTATGCTGATTATGCTAATTGCATAACGGGAGGTGGAAAAGAGTTAGAACTTGTACCACCTACTTGATATAAACTAAATCCAAAATTTAGAGTTGCTAAACTAATTGTGATTACTAATATTGCTTTTTTCATTTTGATTACCTTTTTTATTATGTTCTGTATCGAGATGTGAGTATTATTGCAGAGATTTCTTATAAATAAAAATATGTTATTTTTATTTTGTATATAAGTTTTATTGATATTTGGTGGGGATTAGTGAGCATAGTAGTAATATAAGGTTATAAAATCATAGTTTTCATTTTTTAAAATGATAATATATGTGAATTATTTAGTAATATTGCTAAACCAAGTTATGAAAAAAATTATTGCGACATTCACGTTACTATTTTTGCTGATACCGCTAGGATACTCTGAAGGTAAGTTAGTTTTTGTATCTATGATTACACGCCATGGTGATAGGGCACCATTTGCAAATATCAAAAATGCTGACTATGACTGGGGAACAGAATTATCTGAGCTTACTCCTATAGGTATGCATCAAGAATTTATACTAGGAAGTAAATTAAGACAAAGATATATCAAAAACTTTAAGTTACTTTCATGTAAATATAAGAATCAGAGTATTTTTGTACTATCTAGTCATACTAATCGTACTGTAGAGAGTGCACAGAGTTTATTAATGGGGCTATATCCAGCAGGTACGGGACCTGTTTTGGCTAATGGACAGCGCGCCATTAATGGAGGCTTCCAACCAATTCCTATTATGACTCTGTCAGCAGATTCTAAGCTTATACAGTTTCCTTATGAGCAGTATTTGGCTGTGTTGAGAGAATATATCTATAACTCTAAAATATGGCAAGATAAGACTAAAGAAGCAGAGCCTAACTTTGCAAAATGGCAGCAAATACTAGGTAATAAAATATCAGGGTTAAATGATGTGATCACTGTAGGCGATGTTTTGATAGTTGCTAAGGCACATGGTAAGCCTCTACCAAAAGGGCTATCTCAAGAAGATGCTGATCAGATAATAGCTCTTACAGATTGGGGCTTAGCACAACAATTCAAATCACAAAAAGTTGCCTATATTATGGGTGGCGAATTTACTAATAGAATAATACAAGATTTAAATAATGCTGCTGAAGGTAAATCCAAATATAAAATGACTTATTACTCAGGTCATGATTTGACTCTTTTGGAAGTAATGGGGACATTAGGAGTACCTCTAGCTGAAGCACCAGGCTATGCAAGTAATATGCAATTTGAACTTTTCAAAGATAGCGATACTTATAAAGTTAAGCTTAGGTATGATGGGAAGTATGTCAAGTTACCAATTATGGATGATGATGACAGTTGTACACTAGATGCTCTAAATAAATATATGCAGGGTATTAATGAAAAATTTCAAAAGTAAGTTCTAATTATTTTCTTAGATAAGCGGTGTAATATTGCTCAGTCATTCCCTCAGCCTTTCGGTAGTCTGGAATATTTTCTCTTTGCTTACTATCAATTAGTTCAAACTTAATATTTGGAAAGAAGTTCTTTACCAGCTCAGCTTGAGTAACACTATATGGAGGAGTCTGAGATTTTTTGTCATGCTCCATCACGAGTAGTAGTATTTGAGTATTATCAGAGCATACTTGTAGCATCATCTTTGCATATCTAGCTCTTATATCTTCTGGCAAAGCAATATAAGCTCCTCTATCATACCAAATATCAAAAGCGGGTAGGTTTTTGGCTATTTTAGGTAAGTTAAAAATATCTGTTACATATATCTCGATGTCATCGCCTTTATAGAGCCTATAGTTATTGCCATCTACAACCTCATATTTGATATTATTTTGGCTAAAAAATGATAAAACAGCTTTTTCTGAAAGCTCCACACCGACTACCTTAACGCCGTTAGATAAAAAGTACAGCATATCTATACTACTTCCACACATTGGCACTAAACATACTGAAGAACTATTTATATTTAATTTAGAAAAGTGCTTAATTAGAAATTCATTTGGCGACTCTTGACAGAAATCGACATCATTATTTTGCCATCTATCTAACCAGTATTGGTTATGGTTTATCTCGACTTTGCTCATATTATCTTTAATTGGTGATTTATTAATCTATTAAGAAATATTAACATGAGTGATTAGATAAATATTAAAGATTGTTGAATTAATCTTGACTAATTTATTTATTCCTGATAACTTTTTCAAATTTAATGAAATTTGAGGTTAATTTCTCTTTTAGTATCTATATTTACCAGTTTTGGCAGATATAGATACATTTACCCTAGTTAAGCCATCATGTTGACAGCTTTTAACATGTTAAAACAGCAAGCTTTCATTAAAGCTTTAACATGAACTTTTACTGTAGAGAAATAACTAGCTCTAGCAAAGTTGAACTTTCTTTTTAATGTACCAAAGCATCTTTCAACTTTATACCTGGTTTTTGAGATAAGTATATTTCTTCGTTTTGTCTTTTTGTAAGGGGTTGTTTGCAGAGCCCTCCATTTTTTCGGTTTTTACAAACAAGGAGTTCCTTGATGAAATTTAAGCTTCCATTCTTCTCCCTCTAAAACCCAGATTGAGCTTCTATTTGCACGTAATTTTTCTTTTCCAACTTCACTAATATATGTCACTTGCTTTATAGTATTGCTAATACTAAAGACTGTTGATTTAATCTTTCATTAAACTTATGAACTTTTGTAAAATATAGATATCGTAGATATTTATATTTTTAGTAGTTATGGATTTTTTCTTTTTAGGTTTAGAAGAATCATTAGG